>JBGSJB010000750.1:0-13737 GCA_041742175.1 Pirellulaceae bacterium | reverse complement strand
GCTCGAAGGGCAACCGGACTTAATCGTGATCGCTGGCGACATTATCGACTACGATCGGTGTCTGCCGTGGATCGAGCCGCTGATCGGTCGTCTGAAAGCACCACTCGGATGCAGCTTTGTGTTAGGAAATCACGACCGCCGGCTTAGCGATATTAAACCTCTGCTTGCCAAGTTAACCGGTTTGGGCTGTCATGATCTTGGTCGAGCGACGCAGCAGCTACAGTTAGCCAGCGGCGCTCGGCTGCGGTTGACTGGCAATGAACAGCCTTGGTTTCGGCGACGCACGCAAGACGATGCAAGCGCGGCGGATAGCAGTGTCATGGATGACGAGCTGCGAATTGGCGTCAGTCACAGCCCGGACCAAATCGGATGGGCTCGACGCAATCAACTAGATTTGATGTTAGCTGGCCATACACACGGCGGCCAAGTTCGCATTCCGTTTGTTGGGCCGATCGTAGCGCCGAGTTATTACGGCAGCCAGTTTGCTTCGGGCGTCTTTTTTCTCGAGCCAACTTTGATGCATGTTTCGCGTGGGCTTTCGGGCGTGCATCCGTTCCGCTGGTTTTGCGCACCCGAGATATCAATTCTGACGTTGCGAAATCCTGCTTGATGCTGGCGAGCAGGCCAAGTGTTCGTCAGCACAGCGGTAGTCGCTTTCGCTCCTAGTGCTTAGTGCACCTTTTTTAGCCTAAATCAATTTTGGGTGGCACCTGAGGCATCCTAAAACTAGCTTCGAAGCGGTTGCTTGAAGATTCGGCTACGTATCCAACTGTTGGCAAACATCCAAATAAACAGCGAGTTGGTAACGAGGTAGCGTTTCCAGAGTCGGCGCGGTTCCAGCGCGAGCCGATAAGCCCATTCGAGACACAACTTTCTCATCCACAGCGGTGCGCGCGAGTCTTTACCAGCGTACAGCAAGAACGCGCCGCCAACGCCAAGCATGACGGCATGGACGCGACCATGCATCGCTGCCATCCAACGCTCTTGCTTAGGGCAGCCGAGCGACACGAAAACGAGATTCGCACCGCTCGCATTGATGCGTTCAGCGACCTCGGACATTTCCTCATCGGTCAACGGTCGAAACGGTGGCGATTCGCATCCAGCAATTTTTAGTTGCGGATGTTCGGTGCCCAGCCGCTCGCGAATCAGTTGCAGCACCTGCTCTTGTCCGCCGTAAAGATAAATGGATAGTCCATTTTCCTCAGCGGCAGCAAACATCGCTGGAGTTAGATCGTTGCCAGCTACACGCTCTTGAGACTGCTTGCACAACCAATGCAGAGCCTTCGTTAGCGGCATTCCGTCGGACGTTGCGAAATCAGCCCGATTCACCACTTCGCGAAACTGCACATCGCGACTGGCTTCTACAGTCATGTGGGCATTGACGCAGCAAACATAGCTGGAGGTGCGTTCCCTAGCGAACGCGGTCAATGCTTGAACGTGCTGTTCGAATGAACCGAGTGAAATATCGATACCGAGAACTCGGCATTTTGGCAAAGTCGAAAGCACGTTGTTAAATTCCGGGCGAGGGCTTTTTGTTGAGGTTAGTTGCTCACGTTTCATCGTCAAGGATCGAGTGAGCGTCGGCAAAGCAATGGCTGCGAGAACAGCTGTACAAGCGGGCGCGATCGCAATAATCGCTACAAAGCTATCCCACCGCGGCTGGCAAGAACCCCATTTGCGCAGATAATTGGAGGCGGAAGAAAGTGCTCTTCATTTAACTACACTTGAATCGAGTCAATCAGTGAGCGTCCTGAAATCGAACGAAATCGCTGTCGGTAATCCGCAGCAGATTGTGCCCCAGGATGCACATCAAGCGTCACTGTTGACGTCTTGGTTCGCCGCCGCGATGGGAAAAGTTGCTGATGGCGTAGTGGCAAGTCGACAGTTTGTCGTCGCACTCAGCGGCGGAGTTGATAGTGCTGTCGTCGCCAAGGCGGCGGCGCTGGCTGCTGCACAATTCGAGTGGATAGACGCAGTACTGGTAACTGGCGACAGCCCCAGCTTGGCTCGCCAGGAACTCAGCGATGCAGTTGCAGTTGCTGCGAGAATCGAACTGCCGCACGTTGTTGTCGAGACGGCGGAAACAAGGGATGCGGCTTATAAAGTTAACGATGCACGTCGTTGTTATCACTGCAAGTCGCATTTGTTCACGGTGCTCGAAGCTCGTTACCCGGCGGCGGTCATTGTGACAGGCACGAATGCGGACGACTTGCAGGACTACCGACCTGGGTTGCAAGCTGCGGCGGAACATCGCGTTCGCGCGCCGTTAGCGGAACTAGGCTTTGGTAAAGCAGAAGTTCGCGCTCTGGCGAGCTACTGGGGCCTGCCGATCGCGGATAAACCCGCGAGCCCGTGTCTGGCTTCGCGCATCGCTTACGGCGTCGAAGTCACTAGCGAACGATTAGAAATGGTCGAGCGGGCGGAGCGTTGGCTGCGCGAGCATGGATTGAGTGAGCTTCGCGTTCGCTTGCATACGGGCGAATTGGCGCGAATCGAAGTGCCGCTGAAGGACTTGACGATGATTACCACGGAGCCTGTACGCGGTGAATTGCTCGCCGACTTTAAATCGATTGGCTTCCGCTTCGTAACGCTCGACCTCGCGGGCTTTGCAAGCGGCAGCCTTAATCAACTGATTCAACTCGAGCGCTAAGGATCAGCGATGATACTAGTAACCGGTGCAACGGGTTTGTTAGGCAACTGCATCGTCCGTGAATTGCTTAGTCGCGGAGAATCGGTCCGTGTGCTTTGTCGCCAAAGAACATCACGCAAAGCGATCGAAGACTTGCAGGTCGAAGTAGTCGATGGTGATCTTTCCAAGGACGATGTGATCGAGCGAGCGGTCAGCGGTTGCTCAGCAGTAATCCATTCTGCAGCGATGATTCACATCGGTTGGCAGCAAGTGGCCGAGTCGCGTGAAGTGAACGTGGAAGGGACGCGTCGGATCGTGGCGGCGTGTAAAAAGTATCAAGCGAAGTTGGTGCATGTCTCGACGGTGGATACGATGCTAGCCGCAAACGGATTGGATAAACCAATTTCGGAAGCTGTTCCACGCTTCGATAGCGTCGATGCTCACGATGATTTGTCGAAGTTTGGTCAACGCAAAGTGCCATGCGCTTACGTGATTAGCAAGACGGAAGCCGAGCAGGTAGTGCGCGAAGCATGCAATGAGGGCTTGGAGGCCACGATCGTTCATCCGGGATTTATGCTGGGGCCGTATGATTGGAAACCGTCGAGCGGTCGCATGATGCGCGAGATCAGCAAAGCACCGATGCTGCTGGCGCCCAGCGGCGGTTGTAGCGTCTGCGATGCGCGCGATGTCGCTGCGGCAACCGTGAATGCAGTTGCCAATGGACAGCGCGGGCAATCTTATATTCTTGCAGGCGAAAATTTAACTTATCAGCAACTCTGGCAAAAAATGCTGGTCGCGATAGGCAAGAAACGCACAGTGCGAGTCGCCAGGCGTCGGTTCTTGGAGCGAGTCGGCAACGTCGTCGACTTGACAAACCGACGACTCCGTTTGAAGGAACGCGATTTGAATGGCGCGATGATCCGAATGGGAAATCTGCTTCATTTCTACGACTCGTCGCTAGCGGAACGTGAACTGAGTTATCAGCGCCGCCCGCTCGAAACGACGCTTCACGACGCGTGGCAGTGGTTGAAGTGATCGCTGTGCACTAGCTGCTGGAATACTTCAGAGCTGTACTTCGCCACTGATCACCGTTCTCGCTGCGCCGCTGAGCAGTACACGTTCGTTGATCAATTCGACTCGAACTTCTCCGCCGCGTGGGCTCGCTTGAAATCCGAGCATGCGAGTGCGGCCGCTTAACACGCTCCAATACGGAGCCAAGCAGCAGTGCGCAGAGCCCGTAACGGGGTCTTCGGCGATACCCACACGCGGCGCGAAGAATCGACTGACGAAGTCATAATGTCCATCCGCGGCCGCAGTAACAATCACGCCGCGACAATCGATCTTGGCGAGTTGCGCCATGTCGGGTGCGAGGGTGCTGACGTCGGTTGCGGATGGCAGCTGAATGAGATAATCGAAACGATTGCGACCGACAAAGAGCACGCGAGCGCGTGTGTTCAGTGCTTCGTACAAGCCGGCGGGCATCGTCAATGCGGTCGCCCGCTCGACCGGAAAGTTCAACTGAATGGCGTTCTCAACCGGCTGCGCGGTCAGTCGACCGCTGCGAGTCTCGAACTGAATAATTCCTGGTTCGGCAAACTGCCATTGGAGTAAAGCATGCGCGGCAGCCAACGTTGCGTGCCCGCATAGGTCGACTTCGATAAGTGGTGAGAACCATCGCAATCTGAAATGATCGGTTTCGCGACTCACGAAAGCCGTTTCAGCTTGATTCATTTCAGCCGCGAACTGCTGCAACCAGTTGTCGCCGGGCCATTCGCCTGGAATCCAACACACTGCAGCCGGGTTGCCGCTGAAGGGCTGACGCGCGAAAGCGTCCACCAACATGAACTTCTTCAGATTCGCCACACTCATGCTAATTCACTTTCCAAAGTCAAATTCTGGGAATCCGTTATCGTACCACGTGAGTTCCCGATACAGTCGTGAGAATCGTGGCAAACGAGTTCTTGTCCATGCAAAGTCGCTTGAAAGTCGCTAAAATTCGGGACTTCCAATTCGAATCCAACTTGGCGGACGAACTCATGAGCAACCTCGCGGCACTTCGAAAGCTTGAACCGAGCGGACTTTGGTCAGCATTTGCCGACTTAAACGCAATTCCTCGCCCTTCGAAAAACGAAGCTGCCGTCAGTCAGTTCATCGTCGCGCGCGGCAAGCAGCTTGGGTTGGAGACGATTTCCGATTCCCTTGGCAATGTCCTGATTCGCAAGCCAGGTAGTGCCGGTTTCGAAAGCCATCCACCTGTCGTGCTGCAATCGCACTTGGATATGGTTTGGCAGAAAAATTCGGATTGCATTTTCGACTTCGAGACCCAAGGAATAGAGATGGTGGTGGCGGGGGATTGGGTTCGCGCAGCGGGGACAACTTTGGGTGCTGACAATGGCATCGGTGTCGCCAGCATTCTGCACGTGCTCGAATCGAATTCGCTAAAGCATCCGCCGTTAGAGTGCTTGTTCACCATCGATGAAGAAACCGGCATGACCGGTGCCAAAGCGATCGATGCAACTTGGCTGAAAGGTCGCGTGCTGTTGAACTTGGACACCGAGCAAGACAACGAACTTACGATCGGTTGTGCTGGCGGGGCCGATGTGACGTTGAACTCGACTTACGAACCGCAAGCGAGCGAATCGAACGTCACGTACTTTCAGTGGACGGTCCGCGGATTGGCAGGCGGTCACTCCGGCATGGAAATTCATCTGGGACGCGGCAATGCAAACAAGATCATGAATCGACTGCTCTGGCAAACCGCTCGGCAGTTCGAGTTGCGGATCGCTCACATCGAAGGCGGCAGCTTACGAAACGCGATCCCGCGCGAGTCGACTGCGGTCGTTTGTATGCCGACCAAGCATGTGGATCGATGTCTTGCGTGGTTGGATGCCGAAACGAAAACCTTGCAGCATGAAAATGCAGTGACCGATCCTCAGTTACAGATCGCTTCAACTGTCATGGACGGTGCTTCGCAAGTCTCGCTACAACTGCTACCGCGTGACGTGCAGCAGAGACTGTTGGCTGTGGTCAATGGAGTGATCAGCGGGATCTATCGCATGAGTCCTTCGATCGCGGGCTTGGTACAAACCAGCAACAACTTGGCGCGAGTGGTAGTCAAAGATGGCAAGATCACGATCATGTGCCTTGCTCGTAGCAGCGTAGACAGCGAGCGCGATGAACTGGCACGGAACCTGACAAGTGTGCTCGAATTGCTGGGTGGCACAGTTGAAGTTGCTGGCGAGTATCCCGGATGGCAACCGGAACCGACTAGTCAACTCGTTAAAAAGATGACCTAGTTGTACAAGGACATGTTCCAAGAGGACCCGCACGTGGCGGCGTGCCATGCGGGTCTAGAATGCGGCATCATTGGCAGTAAGTTCCCTGGCATGGAAATGGTTAGTTTTGGTCCCAACATTCTCGGTGCGCATTCTCCCGACGAACGTGTTCAAGTGAGCAGTGTTCAAAAGTTCTGGCGCTTCTTTACGGAAACACTCGCACGTTTGTAACTGAATGCTGTTCGCAACTGTGTATTAGCGATGCGATAAGTCTGGAATAGTTGCAGTCAACCAAGACGAAATAAAAGTGGCGGCAACTTCGACTCGCATGATGCGAGGCCCAAGCGTGAGAGCGGTCCAACCACTGGAGCGGAGTGTATTCGCTTCTTCGTCAGTAAAACCGCCCTCCGGACCAATCAAGGCTGTGACTGAGTCGGCAGCGGTGACCGCGGGTGAAACTTGCGAAAGTGAAACCACGTCACCGTACGGATGAGCGAAGATGCGCAATTCGTTTCCACTCTGTAGTTGTTGGCTAAGTTGATCGAGTGTCACCGCTTCAGCGATTTCCATGAGTCGATTGCGTCCACATTGTTTGCTCGATTCGATTACGTTTCGCCGCAGTCGTGCGAGTGCTGAGTCCACCGGCTGAGCGACACCGCGCGACGTGATCAGCGGCTGCAGTGACTGAACACCTAGTTGCACCAGAGAATCGACCAAGGTCTTCTGACGATCACCTTTGGGCAGGGCGACGAGAATTCGAATCGACTTACTTACTTCGCGGTCCGTGTCCAGGCGTTCGACGATTCCGAGTTCAACCGCGCGTTTGCTGAGCTGCGTTACCGTGCATTTGGCTTCGCCGCCGCACCCGTCGAATGCCAAGCAGACGTCGCCTGTAGCCATTCGCAATACGTTGCTAGCGTGCCGCGATTCGTCTTCGTCTAACTGAAAGACTCCCGAAGCGGGCAGATGCTCGGTGAAGAATCGCGGCCATGCCATTAGATAGCAACTCTTTCAATGCGAGGTACTGAATTTAACGAGTGAGCTCAAGAATACTGTTGTAACGTCCGATTCACATCGAAGAAGCACTTTCGCAACTCGAACGCTCTTCCATCTACGGGTTAGTAACGTGACATACTGGCGATATTGGAAGCTCAATGCAAGCCCGTTCACAAGCGGTAGTTCGCAACCCATGTATCGTGGTGCGACGGTCGAAGAGGCGCTAGCACGGATCGAGTTCTTGATCAGCAACCGACGTCAAGTCGCTTCGCTGCTGGGCATCAGTGGCGTCGGTAAAACAACGCTGCTGCAATACTGTGCGAACAATCCGCCGATCAGTCGCGAAGTTCCGAGTTTGCAAGTCGTACGCATGTCGATTTTGGGCTTGCGCGAAGGCGAACTGCTGTGCGAACTGGCAACGCGCGTTTGTGGAGTTCGTTGCGTCCAAGATCATCGCTCGGCTTGGCAATCGCTACGCGACTACTTTCGAGCAGCGACGAGCGAGCGCGTGCAAACAGCTTTGCTGATCGATGACACAGAAAGCGCTTCGGCGGCGGGCGAAGCCGATTTGATTCGCTTGCTGAGTGTTCCGTTTCCGTTGACAGTCGTCTTCGCAGTCGAGACTCCGATGGCGTCTGCTGTGAGTCGCTCGTTGTTCGACCGTTGCGAGTTGCAGATTGAATTGCCAGGTTGGGACTACTCGCAGACCGCTGATTTTCTGGGCTGGACAACGCAGCGACTGGGTCGTCAGGAACCGATCTTCACGGACACTGCAGTCGCTCGCATTCAAGAACTCAGCCAAGGCATCGCTCGCCGCGTGATTCAGATCGCCGATCTCGCCTTGGTGGCTGGCGCTGTTCAGCAGTCGCAGTACATCGATCACGACTGCGTCGAGCAAGTAGCGTTCGAACTGCCCAAGACTAACGCTGCCTAAAATCCTTCAAGCGTCAAATGGGAACCAGTGCAACGCCAGCAATTCGAGGCGGAGTTCATCTTCATCCGCGGAAATTCTGTCCGTAGCAACGCAGGCATAGGTCGTCAAAGCTCTTAGGACGACAATGATTGCTTGCAGGTTCCTTAAATGGCACGTCTTCGCAATATCTTGCGCGCTGGACAGTCGTGGTGTTCACCTATTCTCACCCAGATTGGCGCAACCCGGTCGATGGTCCTTCGTACGCTAATGAAATAAACGATCTTTTCGATACAATATCGAACTGCGGATCGCCAGCGTCATTATCGAACTGCAGTGTCTCATGTCGAATCCAACTGTCTTTTCCAAAACCAAAGAGCTCTGTACTTGTGGGTTTCTGTCGGATACTGCGTCCGGTTACCACGAGGAGGTATATAGAGGCAGCGAGGCCACGGGTTCGCCGGCAAGGCGTCCACTGCGTTTCGATCCAAGCACACACGCATACTATTTCGATGCGGACGGAAAATCCTACCGGATCTACATTGCATTTTTTGCGGCGGTGCAGCTCCAGTCGAACTACCACGTTCCGACTACGCGATTATTACTTTCGACGAAGAAGCGCGGTTCGCATCGCTGATGGAGTCGATGAACTCGTTGCAAGATGTCGAAGCGAAATTCGGGAAACCAGATGTTCGAGAAACAGATGTTCGTATGTATAGAGAGACAGATGGCAAACAACGAACTGAACGCCTGCGCCGGATCGTGTATAGAAACTTGTCAGCTTTGGCAGAAGTTTGGGTCACCGAGGAATTGGATCGAAGGATTACTTACTCCCTGCAAAGTAAACGAATAGACGACAGTAAGCTCTTCGACTGGAGCATCGTTCCACGCCATCTGCATCCCGACTATCTGCCAGCTTGGAAGAAACTCGTGCTGCGACTGATCGGTGTATAGCCCAAGTGAGATCGACCGTAATGTCAAATGAGAACCCCTACGAGCCGCCTTCGATAATTACGGTGGTGCGATCAAATTCAATACGCTTCGACAAAGCTATTGCTACGTCTGTGGGCGTCCTGTTAGTGCTATTGTGTTCAGACGGATTTACCAGAATTCCCAACCCGCAAGTCTGGTTGGTATCTATTGCACTGTCGCTGATATGTTTTGATCGCTTATTCTCTGACCGCCTACCCAAGTGGATCACAGGACGGACTTCCGTCTACGAAACGAACTTCTGGGGATGGCTTATACTTGGCTCGATCTCCCTGCATTTGTATTGGAGTTCGTTTTGACGAGTGAATTGATGCAAATTACCCGTAACCGTTGGAGGTTCGCCGAAGCTGAGAGCTCAGCCGACCTGGTGCACTTACTGAACAGGGATATCGACGGAAGCTGTACGGACTTGGCGGCGAGCTTCGTCGAGTGATCGTTGACGGGCGTCGACGGCTGATTGTTCGATAATGGTGGCTTCCAGATTCGGGTCGGTAAGCGCTGCGTTGCCTGGCAAGAAACGAGCCAGATTTTGAGCTGGGAGCGTAAGCGGACGCACTAGATTCTGAGCGAATATGCCGCCCGCTTTAGCTGCGGTGTTGGTCTTATCCTTTGCCACCGCTAGCTTGTCTTTCGTGCGCTGCCAAGCTGACTTTGCTTTTTCGACGCCCAACAGGTTACCGGCTTTCTCAGCCAGCGGGCGACCGTTCCGATAGCTGACCGTTGGGTCACCAATCTTTGGAAACGTCACGATCACCGCGCGGTTACCGAAGTCGTATTCAATGCTTCTCGCGGTGTATTGCACCACGGGCGAACCGGGTAACATTTGCACGGGCAGGTACACTTGTTGGCCATCGCGGGGATTCTGCGCGATCACAATGGACGGACCTCCGGGAAAATCGGGTCCGCGGAAGCTGCGATCGCCGTTGTAGTAATAGCGATGCACAATCAGCGTTGGAGGAATTTCAATCTGCGTATTTCCGAACTCGTCTAGTTTGGTCGTAACGGCTGGATTCCCGCGCGCGTCCTTGTTTGGGTCGAGCAGTTCGATTTCCAGAACAGGTGAAACGCGCGCGGTCAGTGCGGCGTGCTCATTGGGCTTGAGACTATTCGGCTCTTGCGCCCTCGCAAGTCTTGCTGCACTGAGCGTCAACGAAACGCCGCCGATCAGGCATAACATCACGTGTCGCACAATAGAACTTTGTTGAACAGTTGATCGCGTCATTCGTAGTTTCTTTTCCGCGTGAACTTCAATGCTCTAACTTTATCGCTCAGGTTGCCACGGTTGCACGACACCTTCACCTGAACCGGTCAGCGAATCCAAGCGAACGAAAAATTCGTATTCAACTTGATCGATCTCATCAAAGTGACAAGCAATCAGCGGGTGTTGGCCCGTGCGTGTGATCAACTGCGGGGCTTCGCGCTGAACCCAGAACTCTGGAATCTGAAGTTCCGCATAAGCCAACTTGCCTGCTTGATCAAAGCTCGATTCGTTACCGACCAGCGGCGTGAGCGCTTCGCCACCACTGCGACTGGAACGCAATAGCCGCATGGTGACGTTGAATGCGTTGCGTTTAATATGCAGTTCGTCGTTGCGCTCGTTGCGTCGATCGTCGCGGCGAAAATTCTGATCGCCACGAAGACTCAAGTGCCACACGCCCGAAGGTTCGATAACCAGCGCAACATCGCTCAGACTGCAATGTGCGATCTGCACTTCGCGGGTCGCAAGCTGCATCAGTTTGGCTTTCGGCTGCGCCGCGCGTCGCATCACTTCATGCGAATCCAGCCGCCGCGCAAGTGCCGCGTCGGAGCGCAGCAGAATCTCTTCAACACTAAGTGAGTTGCCTGCACTCAATGAGTTCGTAAGCGCAAGCGACGTGCGAGATTGCTCCTGCACGACTTCGAGCGCTAACTTCACGTCGTCAGTCGACAACTGGTTGATTGCGGGCAAACTGCGAACTAACACCGAGGGAGTTCGCGCGCCGAACTGGTAATCAGCACTTGGAACTGAGCACAACGGAGCGACTCGACGACGCGCTTTGCGGATCGACAGGAGATCGTCAGCCATCGCGAGGGCGCGGTCCGCGAACCAACTGCCAACGGATACGATGACGATCACAAATCCGCGTCGGTTGGCTTTTGGTGTTTGATCCATTCTTGTTGCCTCTGTTTCCTGCAGTTACTTGCAATGCACGCACCCGACCATCTGCTCTTACTCAGCCTGTTGATACTGCCAGCCATCCGCGCGGCGACTGGACGATGAACCGTCGAGCTGCGAAGGCGACGGAATTCGGTTGGGCACCAGCGATCGCGACGAGGGGGACATAGGTGTGCGCGAGGATGGCGCTGTGCGAATTGGCGGAGCTAATTCCATGGTGCGCTCGGCTTCGATTGTCATCGCTCCCCGAGGCATCTGTTCGTAAGGGTTCGATTGCTGATGAGGCATGTACAGGGCGCCTTCCGGTGAGCGACTCGGTACGTAGCCGGGATGCACATGAGCCTCTTCGGGATTGTAGCCCTCACGCATCTGACTGTTTTGATAATCTAAACCGGGACCGCGATATCCGTTTGGATGCACCGTAGGCAGCGATTCTTGCGAGCGATAATAGTCACCTCGGCGAAGATCTTCTGGAACACGCAAGAAGTCATCGACGCTGGAGCCTGCATAATCAAAGATGCGATTTTCGATGAACTGATGGCGTCCGCGAACCAAGAACTCGCGATTGCTAAGTCGCAGCGGATCGAGGTCCGAGATCGCGGGAGCCCATCGAAGCCCCATCAGATCGAAAAGCGTTGGAAAGATGGTAGCTTGAGCCATGATGATGTTCTGTTGCAACGATTTTTCTCGATTCGGAAGCGGGCGCCAAAGTGCTCCAACGATGGGAATATCCTCCAGGAGAGGAACACCGTTGGCAGTTCGCTCCGCTTTCAATGCGACCACATAGCGGCTGACTTCGCGCAGTTCGAAGTTCGAAAGTTGAACGTCGGTGTCGATAAAGTGCTGCTTCACGCGGCCCAAATGCTTTTCATCTGCCCGCACCGGTTCACGCACTTGCGTTGAATACAGGTAGTGAAAATCAAACACCACCGCTTGACCATCCGGCGCAATAACTGGCCGAATTTCGTAGCCCGTTCCAGTTTCGAATTTGTAGATTGCCGGATCGGGAATCAACTTTTCAACGTTCGATTCGAACTGGGGACCTGAGCCTGCGTTCTGCGCAATCAGTTGCTCGGAAGTGTCGCTTCTCAATCCTGGTAACACGTTGCGTACCGCACCCATACCACCCAGTGTTCCCGCGCCAGGCGAAGCGACTGAGCCGCCGCTCTGCATCTTCGCGAGTGCCAACAAGTTTGGATCGTTCACGAGCGCGCCGACATCATTGTAGATCGCCAGTGCGGAATCGATCCCTTCTTGAATCAGAATATCGCGTTTGGGCAGGTCGAACTCCATCGTGGCGGACGGCGACACTTTTCCAAATTCGCGGTTATTCACTAAGATGTTCGTCGTCTCGGTCTGCCCGAACTCGACCCGTTTATATTGGCTCGCCTCGCGGACCAAGCGGAACACAGGATAGTAGTACTGTGTGTTGAAGTCATCATCGAGCGCGGTTGTCAATCGTTTCAAGTAGTTGTCGATGTTTGCGGTGTGAGCGCGCGTGCCTTCGAGCAGTTCGATGTACTTTTCTTCCATCTCATCGATCAGCATGTCCAAGAACTTCTTATGATCGAGCGGCCGTCGCGCATCTTGGGCGAGCGATTGAGCGACCTCCAACTTGCTGATCGCTTCCAACCAGTCTTCGAGGGCTTGCGTCGACTTTCGCAATTGCTCTGCAGTCGCAGTCTTCGCAGCGCTAGTCAGTTGCGGATCGAACAGTGTGGCAGCGGCCCCAGCGAACTTCGTCCAAGCTCGAAATACTTCAGTGGCAACATCCAGTTGTGAAGCCGCTGAGCTGGCATTCCCGAAACGCGCGAATGCGATTTGAAACGCCTCGCGGGATTCACGAATTCTAGTGGCTTTTTCGCGGAATTCTTCATTTTCGCTATACAAAGACAGCAACAACTGCAGCGCGGCTTTGATTTCGTAAACGCTGGCGATTGGGTATAACTGCTGGCCGTTATACGTCACGGGCGGATATGTGCCTTCTCGGTTTAATAGACGATTGACACCAGTGATCAGTTTTTCCAACTGCATTACCACTTGGCTTTGTGGACTGTGAAAAATTGTGATGACTTGCTTCACACGAGCAAGCGCCGCGCTCAATTGGTTGAGCTGGCTAAGAATCGCATCTCTCTCCATGTCATTTACATAAATGAAAACATTTGTATCAACGCCTAGCTCCTTCTCTTGCTTCGTTAGGTCTTGATGTGCAGTTTTGTCGTCGAGGTAAGCGAGGGTCCGCTCTGTCCCAAATTCCATCTGCCCTGATATTACGGGAGCTGCCATTTGCAAGTTTTGCGATTGGTAATTCTTGCGAGCATCGGCGGTATCATTCAGTCGCGTGTAGACTTCCCGCAAAGTAGCTTGGAGCGCAGTGCGTTTATCAAGCGAACTTATTGTCGCAACGCGATTTTCATTCAAGAATTTTGCGATGCCTTCCATGGCGGAGTCGGCTACCTGAAGCACTGTTTGGACTTCATCGATAATGGCGACCGATTTGGAGATGCTTGGCAAGATGATCCCGCGCGCATTGACTTGAGCGGTCCGCGCTCTTCGCAATTCTTCTTCCGCAGTGCGTTCGCGAACGAGCTGCGCTTCAGAGTTCTCTACGGCTTGAGTGCGATCTTCGATGACGGCGCGTTCCATCACCCGTTGCTTGTATTCCATCTCGGTGATCAAGCGTGCTTTTAAGATCTGAGCGAGCCCGATCGCCTCACGTTGCAGTGGGCTCATCGTGTCATCGTTTTGCAACTGCGAATCGAAGAAGCCTCGGAGGCTAACG
>JBGSJB010000749.1:0-9860 GCA_041742175.1 Pirellulaceae bacterium | reverse complement strand
AGAACATTGAAGGTGGTCACGGTGGTTCAGCGAACAATCGACAAGCTGCGTTTATGCAAGCGATCGCTTATTCGTACTTGAAGGAACGTTTGTTTCCGGCTAAGTAGTAGCGGCCGATCAAGCGAGTTGCGGAGTCGGAGTACTGCAAATTTTTTGGAGTGTTGGAATGTCGATCAAGAGTCGAGCGTTGGTTATGTGTATGGTGGCGGCGTGTTTCGCGTCGCTACCGAGCGTTGGATTCGCACAAGCGGTAAAGGATGCGAAGTCGCTGGAGAGTTCTAGCCTGTCGCTAGTGCCACAGGATGTAGCCTTCTTCTCGACGAATCTTAATTTGCGAGATGCCTGGGACGACTTTCTCAAAGGCGATTTCCTAACTCGTTTGCGAAGTCTGCCGTACATTCAGCAATTGGAGGCTGAAGGGCTGGCGCAGTGGCAAAACGCAGAAGGGCAAATGCGGGCAGTTAAAGATGGTTTGGAGAATCCGAACGTCAAGAAGCTGCTCGATCTGTTTGTGGACATGAATTCGAACGAAGTCTTCTTTTACGGTGGAAGTGATTGGAACGAAGCGGTCGTTGGCTTGGTGCAGCTCTACCAAGACATTAACGCTCGATCCAGCAATCCTGAAGCGATGCAGGAATTTTTGCGAGAGTTGGATGCGGAGTACCTGGATGGGATCACGATGCCGACTTCGGTTGTCGGCTTCCGGTTAAGCGAAGTTGAAGACGCACGCGTTCTGCTCGATGTGCTTGAAGGCTTGCTGCAACGCGGCCTGCGCCAAGTACCCGAATTGGCGCCGCTGGCGAACCGAGTCACTCGCAAGGACCTAAAGGATGGGCAAGTCCTTTCGATAGCTTTGTCAACCGACTTGATAGTTCGCGAAAAGTTGGAACCGGAAGTTCGAGAGCTGGTCGACAGTTTGCTGGACGGACTAGCGGACCGCAAGCTTGTGCTGTCGATGGGACTGCGAGGCGACATCATGCTTGTTGCGATCAGCGAAGACAGTTCTCCGATTGTTAGTTTTGGCGAAGGAGACTCCTTGCTTGAGAACGAGCGGATGGAAGTTCTGTTCGATAGTGTGCCGGACAACTTGCGAACAGTGAGTTATGCGTCAAAGGAATGGCGTGAGAGCCAATGGCAAGCGAGTTATGGCAACTACTTCCAGAACGCTGCGATGCAGTTTGGTGCTGCGATCGCAACCGAGGAAAGCGATGAAGTTGATACAGAAACTTGGCAGGACGAGATTATGCAGGACGCCGTCGAATTGGATGAGTACATCCAGGAGCTAGAGATCGAGTTTGATGCGACGCTCGCCTGGAGCTTTGCGAGCGATGTGGGGTTGGAAGGCATGGCTTATGATTGGTCGGTGAACCCGTTGCTGGAGAATGCAGAGCCGATGACCATCGTGAGGCATGCTGGCACTCAGCCTTTGATGCTGTTTGCAATGAAGCATCAATCGCAACCCGTTGTCAACGAATTGTTGGGCGAAATTCTGGATCGTGCCCCCGAGCATGTACGCCGATTTATCGCCTTAGCGGAACAAGATGAACCGAAACGCGAACTGGCGCTGGAAGTGCTAGAAAAATCATGGCCGCTGCTTGAGGATTCGTATCGCATTTTGCAAGAAGAGATATTGCCTGCGATCGATGAGAACGAGAGCTTGTTGTCACTGAGTGCACTGTGGAAAACGTTGGAAGTTTCGGAGAATTTGCCACCAGCAGATAGTCCGTTACCTTTGCCTGAGTTGGCGGTAGCAATGAAGGTCAGAAATCGCGATCAGTTTCTCTCTGGGTGCAGCGAATTGTATGGTGTGTTTGATCGCGTGGTTGAATTGGTTCGCGAGTTTAATCCAGACGCAGTGCCGACAGACTACACAGTTCCACGGCCGGAACGCGAAGAGATTGCAGGTGCGACACGATTCTTTTATTCAGAGTTTTCCGCCGGCGCTCCGCTCGAAGGTTTCCAACCGCAAGTGGTCGTGGGCAACGATCTACTGGTCGTCGGATACAGTTCGCGGCAGGTCGCGGATCTGCTAGAAGACAAACCGCTGTCCACCCGCCCCGCCTGGCTGTCACCGGAAATGCCGGTCGCAGTTATCAGCATGGTTGATTTGTCCGGAATGGTCTCCGCTGTTACGCCTTGGATAACTTACGGATTCCAAATCGCGACTGGCGATCTAGAAGCTCCGTTGGGCTCTGCAGATGGTCCGGTGCCGACGGGCAAGGACGTTATTCAGATCTGGGAATGCTTAACGTCGCTCGGCAAAGTCGCCGCCACGTCAGCAATCGATGAAGAAGGCGCCACGATTTCACGCTGGGTATGGGTCGGTGAATAAACCGAAGTAGGTGGCCTGCAATTAGCAAGTCGTCAAACGATTGACGGCTTGCGATGGGGTAGCGAGGTTGATCTATGTTGGCTGTATATCCCAAACGCCGATCTGCTTTGACTCAACCCAGTCTGAAATCGTCTGTGTAAAATTGGCAAAGTGCTCGGTTGTGCGGTGTTTCGAAGTGAAAGCTTCGCGATCGTCGTAGGTTTCATAAAGCATCACGGAATATGGCGCTTCCGGAGTCAAGCTCACATAGAACTGATGGCACCACGGCTCAAGTCTTTTCGAGTTCTCCGCTTGCTGCTTTACCGTCTCCAAGAAACGCTCGAAATATTCGGCTTTAATCTGAAAGGTAACGCAAACGGCGCAGGTGGCTTGGGGCATGACGTATCCATGAAATCAAAGGCGACAGGTTGCATATTGGAAAGCAGAGCATTATGCAGGTTATCTCACGAGTACGAAAGGGTCAGCGCCCTTGGTCATGGCAGCAACTGGATCCCGGCTAGAAGTTACTTTGCGTGGTTATTTTTTCAATGTAGTTGGAAAGCACGTTCAAGGCGTGGATCAACGTTGTGGCAAAGAAGATGACCACGATTGCCCCGATAATAATGATCAACGCAACGAAGACAAGTCTTGGTAGAGAGCGATGATCATAAAACGGCGATTGCGAGATCGATTCGCGTGATAGCGATCGTTTAGCTTGCTCTGGTTCGAGCACGGCATCCGCGAACGAGGCTTCGCGATCGATATGTTTTTCCAACTGCTGGTCTCCCCGAGACGAATAATTCTTCGGTACGAGTTTCTTGTATTCGATCTGGAACTCGCGATCCGCTAGAAACGGCGAAATGCGACTGGCTATCGTTTTAACATCGCTGGCTAACTTTTGGCGGTCTCGTTCACCGTACTTGAGATGGACATACAGTTTCGCAAGCAGTGTCACAAGTTCCGCTGAAAGTTGCCTGGTGTGCTTCTCTCCCACTGCTACTTTAAACACTCGCACGCGCGCAACATCGCGGAACAAACGCGACTCGACGACGTATTTTGGCGACTCTTTCCGCATCCAACGTAAGACTGAGTTCAACTGCGACTTCTGCCACCCGAGTCTATGAGCCATAAGCATGAAGTCGACCCATCCATTGTCTGCAAATTGATCGGCAAGTTCTTCGGCGAGTTGCTCTAGCAAAGGAGGCGTATCGTGGAACTCCCTAGGTTGTCGAGGACCAAATGCATCCGAAGGCATAATCGCCATTTCCAACTAAGTGTTAAGCGCTCTCAAATGAACTCAGTTCATCGCAACGCAACGCTTCGATTTTGGCACTTGAGCATAATAGCGAACGCACATGCTGCAGAGGTGAAGATTGAGTTAATCATTTGCTAAGGGAAATTCCGGATTGCGAATTTGGCGGTGCGTCGACTCGACTTCACATTTCCAGAATACGGAAGTTCGAAAACTGAAAGCGGTGGGCGGGACGTCGCCAGTGGTTCCGTCGTGAATGTTGCTGTCGACGCTCGAGAAAGCTGTCCGTATTCCCGGTAGGGCGATGACGGGTTGCCAACACCGTCTCCAACGCCGCTCGCTTCTTACGCCAACGATGCGCTTCCCAAGTTGCGGGAGCGATATCCAAAAATTCACAGAAGTGACATTGGTGACTTTTAGGCCAGACGAATAAACTGGCGGACATCACTAACCAAAGGAGTAGATCATGGAATCGATAAGCGAAACGGCCCTTTCTTTGTCGGACATTGAGAAACTGGAACTAATCCGCCTGCTCGTCGTGAGTATGGTCAATTCCGAATTATCGAGTGACTTGATGATCCTATTCGAAGACTTTCAAAATTCGCGATCGGAGTTGACGTTCGATCAAGTTTGGGGGAGGTAGTCGTAGATTGCGTAAGATGTCGTCCAAAGGGTTCGTTCGCTCGTTACCTGGAATTCAACTGCCACGGGCGCGCGGTACTTTGAAGCGGTGCAGTGCTTTGAAGCGGTATTGTTTCAGTCGGTTGTAGATGGGGGCATTCGTCTGACTCTCGAAGTGTCGTTCGTCCTCGGCCGTTTTTCTTGTGCTGCCGTGGGTTCTCTACGGTGCGAATTGCACTCCGGTGCAGATGCGAAGTGCATCCATTCGAGTAATGAGTTTCTATGCGAGGCGCCCACTTTTGGCAGTGATATAATGGGAAGATTGCTCTTAGCGGTCTTACTCGTTCGATCACTTTCAATCCGAACAGTTCACTGAAGTATGATCATCACTCAGAATAGTCGCTGGCGAGAAACTTGCGTCAGAACGTGTTTAGTCGTTGTGGCTGGATTTATTGCGTGCCGTAGTCTTGCTCAGGATGACGTTAAACTCCCCCAAGCAGAAAACAGTGAAGCGTTAGAAGTCGTCAGTGAAATTGCTGACGATGTGTTGAACAGGCATTTTCAAAACGCCATGATTATTCACTTCGATGATCCGATTTTCGGGGCGCAAAGCGCATACTTGCACAATCGACTGGATCGAGCCAAACGAGCGGGCGTTGATTTGATTGTCGTGGAGTTGACTAGTCCTGGTGGTTTATTGGAGGAGTCGCTTGAGCTGTCGCGACGCTTGAGTTCGATTGATTGGGCGACCACAGTTGCATACATTCCCAAAGAAGCGATCAGCGGAGGCGCAATTGTTGCGCTCGGTTGCGATCGTGTTTATATGCACCCACGAGCTTTGATTGGAGACGCTGGGCCGATTGTTTTGGGAGTAGATGGCATGTTCCAACATGCTGAAGAAAAGACAGTCAGTTATTTGACAAGCGCATTGCGAGAGATTGCGGAAGCGAAAGGGCGTCCAGGCGCGCTTGCTGAAGCGATGGCGGATCGCGCTCTCGAGGTCTATCGCGCGACGGAGAAGAGCACCCAGAAAGAGGAATTCGTTTCAGGCAAGCAGATTGCTGAACCGGCATTTGCTGATCGCTTTGACATCGGCCCGCGTGTGCCTGAGGCGGGTGACGATCGTTTCTTGACTGTTACTGGTTCGCGCGCTTTAGAATTGCAATTAGCCGATGGAACATTCAACTCGGAATCGGATCTGTTGGCGGCGCTGACCATCGCAGAGCAAACTGAAACACGCATGAATTGGCTCGACTCGACCGTGTTCTTGCTCAATCGGCCATGGCTCACCGGGTTGCTGCTATTTATCGCGTTGGTCGCACTGTATATCGAGTTAGCTGCGCCAGGCATAAGCGTGGCTGGCTTAACTTCGCTCGCCTGTTTTGGTGTGTTCTTTTGGAGCCACGCGCTCGGTGGAACTTCGGGTTGGTTAGAAGTTCTCGTATTTGTGTTAGGCGTACTTTGCATCCTAATTGAGTTGTTTGTGATTCCGGGAACCAGCATCTTTGGGCTATCTGGCATTCTGCTTGTCCTGCTTTCGTTGATTATGGCCACGCAAGATTTTTTGATACCGAATTCGAAGTTGCAGTGGGAGCAGTTTCAAATGAACTCGTTGATCGTGCTTGGTTCGGTGGCGGTTGTTGGGTTCTTGTTTGTCGCCCAGTTGATTTTCTTGGATTCGCTTCCCGGTCTAAAGCATTTTCAATTGAAGACGCCGACGAGCGAGATCGCGAATACGCCAACGATTGAGACACCAGTCAAACCGCTGACCGAACTAGTACAGCCGCAAGTTGGTGAGCAAGGAGTCGCTGAGTCGGTGCTCCGGCCAAGCGGCAAAGTGCTGTTCAGCCAACAATTGGTCGACGTCGTAACTGAAGGCGATTATCTCGATCCGGGTACAGCGGTTGAAGTGATTCGCCGTGAAGGGAATCGTATCGTAGTTCGCAAGATCTGAAGCGCCCGACTCTGAAGACGCATCCCCCGGTGCTTTTGCTGGCATTTATGCCTGCGCGATACAGTTTCGCCAATAGTACGAACTGGAATCGCGAGCGATCAAAAAAGCAGAAATGGCTTTGCAACGGTCCACTCTGCCGCTCGCTACATGCATAAGAATCCGAATCTAAGGTTGAAGCGTTACAAACGAGCGCGATCTTTTACGAGATGCTAGCCATGATTCGATTCATTCTTGTTGTTCTTTTGATGCTAGGAGTTGGCTGTCGTGCGCGACCGTTCTTGATGCGTGGCACAATGAACATGAACGGTAACATCAATGGCAAGATGGATATGACCGGCGACATGAGGATGTCGGGTGATATGAACACTAGCATGAAGACCGATAATACAGCGTCGCGATTGACCAGTGTCATCGTGGCTCGCACCGGTTCAAATCCGGTTTGCAATAAGGTTGCGATTATTGATGTCGATGGGATTCTGATCAACAAGAACCTCAGCGGCTTGGGTTCGATGGGTGAGAACCCGGTCGCTTTGTTCCGCGAAAAACTAGATGCTATCCGTACCGACACTGAGGTTCGCGCAGTAGTGCTACGAATCAATAGCGCCGGTGGCGGCGTCACAGCTACCGACATTATGAGCCGCGACTTGATGCGATTTCGGGAAGAGACCAACGTCGTCGTGGTAGCGTGTTTAATGGATGTGGGAGCGGGCGGCGCTTACTATCTCGCGTCGCATGCCGACACGATTATTGCCCACCCCACTTCAATCGTGGGCGGTATTGGAGTGATTCTCAATCACTACAACCTGGAAGACACGATGGGACAGTTCAATATCGTTTCCCTGCCCGTCAAAGCGGGCGATCAAATCGACATAGCGTCGCCGGAACGAACGATGGAAGCGAGCGAGAAAGCCGCCTTGCAAGCCATCGCGAATTCGTTTCACGAACGGTTCATTGAACAAATCAAAACGGCTCGACCCGAAGCGGCTGACGATGAGTCAAACTTCGACGGAGGCATTCGTACGGGCGTTGATGCTGTGGAGAGCGGTTTAGTCGACAGTGTCGGTTATCTCGACGACGCAGTCCAACTCGCGCGCACCAAAGCTGGACTGGGTACCGACGCCGCCATAATCATGCTGCGACGCGAAAATGATCGCGCCTATTCCCAGTTCGACGTAACACCCAACACACCTTACTCGCTACTTCCGATCAAAATGCCAGGGTTGGATCGAAGTTCCCTGCCAACATTTCTATATCTTTGGCAGTCCGAACCAAGTTACTTGACTGAAGCCGGCGGCTAAATGGTCCGGACTGCAGTGCACTTCACTCGAGTTCAGTATCAGTGTTTGGCATTACTTGAAGAACGGTCGTACCGCTGGATCGTTCATCGCGATAAGTCCCCAAATGCCGAATGGTGTGCCCAAAACGCAGCAGACTGAGGTGCAAGGAACGGTGACCAATATGGCCGAGACCATCGCCAGTCCTCGTGACTGCAGGTTCTTCATCTTGATTGCACCCCACACAATCACCACTCCACAAATCAAAGCTCCAACGGCAAGAATAATACCACCTGGTCCCGCCATCCACATTGAGAATTGGCGGATCATCTCAATTTGCTCCGCAGATTGCCCCGACTGTGCCATTTGATCGAACTGAGCTTCTTGTGCAGCGGCCATTGGGTTCATTCCTGCCATCACCAGCACTCCACTCAACCCCGCGTAGAGCGCGTAGATAACAGTAAGCACTCCGATCACGATTGAAGCTATGGCCGGCCCGGCGACTTTCGCACGCGCCGCCGCTTCGCCGCCGGGAGCGTTACCAGGAATGTTACCGGCTGTTGTATCGTAAGGGTTGTTGCTCATTTAGAATTCCTTTGCGCGCGTCTAGTCATTCAGGCGTTATGCGGATTGATCGATTGCAGGCCGCTTCGTTAAGAGTAAGCGATCAGAAGCAATGAAAAAAGTCGACTAAGCGGAAATCGATTGGCCGAACGCAAAGTTCTGCCTCCCGCTGGGGCGAATCATCGGGTACATTTGCCAACCATGGCGAACCGACCGCTCAGCCATGTAGTTCACTGACCGACAGCAGTCGATTCATTACAAACCCTCACTTTCATGCTCGACGCAAACTACTCAGTTCTCTTCGGAGTCGCAATCGTATGGCTGTAACGCCGCAAAGTAGTCTCGCGAGAATCGAGCGCGTGATGATTGTCGGCGCTGGTTGGGTTGGACGTCAAATCGCAGCTCGGATGGCGCAGCATGGTGTGCGTGTTTGGCTGTTTGATCGCTATCCTTCCGCCGCTGAGGAAGCTTTGTTGTGGATGCAGTCCATTGTCCCTAAACCGATCGAATCGAGTTCGCCTTACGCAACTAACGATTGGTTACCCAACGTAGCGATAACTGAGCAGATCTCGCAGCCGCAGGTTGATCTCGTCATTGAGTCTGTGCCGGAGCAACTTTCGCTGAAAAAACGCGTGCTCGGCGAGATCGGTCTGAACCATCCTGCACCCACTTTGATCGCTTCGAACAGTTCGTACTTTACTCCCTCAATTCTTAGTAAGTTTGTCGCGAGTCCAGAGCGATTCGCGCATTTTCACTTTCATGTTCCGGTGCAACGCGAGTCAGTTACAGACATCGTAGGCAGCCATATGAGTGATCCATCGATACTCGATCGACTCGCGGAATTGTCGCTGCGCATCGGGCAATCGCCCCTGCGGCTGCGGCGTGAAAACCCAGGTTACGTTTTCAATTGGTTACTGCAGGCGTTGCTGCGCGCGTCGCTGGAGTTGGTTGCCAAAGATGTCGTCGATCCTGCAGAAGTTGATCGTTCTTGGAAAGCGGTTACCAACATGCCGCTCGGTCCGTTCGGAATGATGGACCGCATCGGCTTGGATGTTATCGAGCAAGTGTTGAGCAACGCGCGTTGGGCGGAGAACGATTCGGTAAGTCTTGACCGGTTGATTGAAGTTCTCCAAGCCCCGCTCAGCCAAGGTCATCTCGGCTTTAAGACGCAGCAAGGCTTTTACGATTACCGCGACGATCCAGCCAACTCCGGTGATTCCTAGGCGAGTGTATACGCTTGATTTCGGTTAATCATTAATCGCACGGCATGGTAGCAGACGCTTTTACCCTCCGGGACCGCCGCATGCTCCGAACGACCTGTTTAGGCAGGCAGTGCTTCGCTAAAGAAGCGAATCCAGTTTCCGTGCATGATGGCTGCGATGTCGTCGGCCGGGTAGCCGCGTTTCTCCAGCAACTCGGGCAATCGCTGCAAGTCGCTGATCCGGTCCAAATCGCTCGGAGTCTGCTCGCAACCATAAGCGCCGTCAAGATCGCTGCCGATGCCCACATGACGCGCATTACCGGCCAACTGACAAACGATATCGATATTGTCGACGGCGCGTTCAATGGTAACTTCGTTTTTCGATATGCCGCGGACGTAACCTTCTTGCATCATGATGATATCAAACGCCATCCCGACAACTCCACCGCGCTCAATCACCGCTTGGTATTGTTCGTCCGAAAATTGCCGCTGCCAATTGGCAATGCGTCGCGAATTCTGATGACTTGCATGGATGCGGCCGGGGAAGCGATCAAGCAATTGCCAAAAGGCGACGTCCGATAAATGCGTTACATCGACCGTCATTCCCAGTTCCGCGATGTGTTCAAGCAACGGAATTGCGTCGATCGCTAAACCAACTTCACAACGTGTTCCGCCGCCGTATC
>JBGSJB010000748.1:0-8110 GCA_041742175.1 Pirellulaceae bacterium | reverse complement strand
GCAGGACGCTGTCCTGCAGCGGGTTGGCCAATGTTTCGAGTACCGCCCCCAGCACTTGGAGCTCGATTAATATTACTCGGACTTCCGAAGTTATTTGCGATCGGGCGAGACGGGGCGTTCATTCCGCCGCTGAACGATGGTGCCGCGCTCGGACGGGCGCCTCCAGAGAATCCACCAGCGCCACCGGAGAACCCTCCGCCACCGCCAGAGAATCCACCGCCGCCACCACGTGCCCCTCCGCCACCACCACGCGCACCTCCTCCTCCGCCGCGGCCGAAACCCCATGCGTCAGTGGTCGGAAAATATAGGGTAACACTCGTGATCAAAGCAGCTAAGAAAAATTTGCTTAACATGAGTTTGGTTTTCTATAAAGATGAATCGAATACTAGTGGATACTTTACCGAGTGGACGGAAGTCGCTTTAAGACGACTTCGTCAGTATCCGGTAAGGCGATGCCGCCCGCAGTTCGCTGAACGGATTGCCAAACGTATGCATTGTCATCAAGACGACGCAGTTGATTAACGGAGTTCGTAATCAAGCCGTCACCGGTTATGCCATGCATTTGGGCTGCCCATCCATCTTGTTGTGGCATCCAGGTGCCGATCGCGTGACCACCTTCGGGACTGAAGCTCCACGATTGAACGTGCTTAGCTTGCGGATTCCAGCCGATCAGTTGCAAGCCGGTAGACTTTGTGCCGTCCAATTGGGTTGTCGTGTATTTCCGTTCTATAAAACGACCCTCGACGACCCAGGTGCAAACCGATTCTGTCTTGACTCCATGCTCTTCGCCACTCCACGTGCCAATCAACCATTCCAGGTCAGCCGCGCTAGTGAGGGCAACAGGAACCTCAGTCAGCGCATCGCGAACGGAAGCCATCAACCACTTGCCATCTACTTTGGTATGCACCACGGTGTACTTCGTGGGCAGCACAGCATCACCCGTTGCCGACTGGACTGCCGCATGACCGTCCTCGATCGCTGTGTCGCGAGTTAAAAGTCGTATCGAGTCGACTGTGATTTGAATTTTCGCGTCAGGAGCGGCGACAAAAAACTCTTGGTACGATTTCTCAATCTCAGCACGTCCACTGAATGTGTGCCCCGTATCGTCAACATACTCGCCCCCCTCCGTCCACAACGCTGCAATTGCCCGTGCGTCGTGTTGGTTGAAAACTGACACAAATGATTCCGCAGAAGCACGAATCGCTACCACATCAGGCGAAGCTTGTTGCGATAGGTCAGCTGAGCTGGCGTCAGCTGCCGGCGGCGGTGCGTTTTCCTGTGCCGAGCACAAATATGCCCCCGAGGCGAACAGCCAAAAAGTTAATGCAAACGTGATTCTCATGATGTTTGCCCGTTGTCGGGCCTTCCCTTCTGACAAGTTTGATTAGCGATCGCGGTGAAATGGTAGGGTTTAGTTTTCAATTACAATTCGATGCCCTAGTCAGCTCGGAGAGCTCGTCCGCTTTTGAATGACCGTCCACCTCCAAACTCCCCCGTGGTCATGTTTCGTTTCACTGACGTAAATGGTCATGAACGCTCCTCGTAAAATGCGCGCTGTAACCGATGGCCGTCCGCCGCGGGCTAAATTCCGATATGCAGGTTGGGGGCCTTTACTTCCAGGCGCTAAATCAGCTTCTAGTAAGCGCTGGAACGTCGAGCGCATGCCCCTCTAGCTGGAGCCCTTGTTTCTACCATCGCCTTTTTGCAAAGAGGAAGCCACCCGCTACATAGCCCCGCTTGGGAGATTCAAGCGAGTAGGAGAGTGCACAGCCAAAGCTGTAAACGCGCACCTGTTTCTGTTAAGAATTGAAAGTCTACTGCGAATTGTGAAGCAAATCCAACTTGAAAGCGGGAAATTAACAAGAATCGTAGCATCCTCTGCTCCCAACAAGGCCAGTCCGTGAGTGAATCGCATTTGTGATCTCCGCACCTAACCGCCCCGCATACTGTAAATGAGAAGGCGATAGAAATTCTTTCCCAGAAGGCACAGCCGCCACATCGCATTCGCAGAACGTCCCTAATTTTTCAATCTGCGTGTGATGAGTTTTAGGGGAGCAATCAGTTACTCGAAAAAATTGCACAGGACTTAGCAGATTGCGGGCCGTTTCAACTTCGGTCGAGAGTTGCCCGATCAGCTGTCGGAGTTTCGATGCAATGGAGTGCAACAAGTAATATGGCGATGGACCTAATCCGCTATTGGATTTGCAGGTGCTGTTTACTGGCGCTGGGACTTCTCGCATGCTTCGTAACTTCTGGAACTGTAACGGCTCAGATGCAGCAGAATGCGCTATCGAACAGCCAAAGCTGACAACTTCCTGGTGCCAAGCTGTGCCGCAACGGGCTGAGCCGCGACAAACTGTGACGCACGCAACCAGCTGTAACACAACAAGCTGCGATGCGTTATGAAGCTCGCCCCTCACGAGGTGGCTCGATGAGATTTCGTTGACTCGCGAAGGGCGATCGAGGACAACGGGATCAAGTTCACGAACAATTTGACGAACATAAAGCGGCGACGCAGTTTGAAAAATGGGCTCTTAAACTCGCACCGGTCACCTAAAACCGGTGCAAGTTGCATAAGGTGCGCTTTGGGTGAGTCTACCTGCGAACGCACGACGCGATTGCTGCCGTCGGCCGGCGCGTGGGGCGATGGTTCAGTTGATCGCTTCGGTAAGACCATACCGAGAGAACCGGCTCCGCTCGCTGTCCTGAGACGGGCTAGCACGCCAAACTTCTCCCAGCCGCGCATATCATTCCTCGCGCCGAGTCCGAGCTACAACGCAAACGAGCTGCAGGGCCAATCCTGGCGCCGAGCCCGCACGGGATCTTAACCAGAGTCTCCACGGCTTTAGGCGAATTGACGAATGTCTCTGCAACTGATCTAAGAATTCATGCAGCTGATTGATTGTCTTGCCGTCTAACGGCACCACTGGCACAATTGTCGTCACGCAATTGACCACTGGATAAGGCTCCAGGGACGGACTAAGCTTGGCTATCGACGCTAGGCAGCTGCGAGCGATTCGCCGGTTGTGATGGTTCGCATCATAGGGGTGGGGCGGATGGTTAGACTATCGTGCATCGATGTCCAAGTGTAACGCTGGTTGCGACTGGTACAAAAAAACCGGATAGTTGTTTGCTTGAAGATGCAACTCGCGGAAGCCGAAACGCAGTGCGTTAAGCAAAAAGTGATGGTCGAAGGCGAGCTGCATCGGAGTCGAATCGTAACTGGATTGATCGAGCGTTAATTCCAAGATTGGTGCGTTGGAAGGAGCGATGTTCAGATCCATGTTGCTAAATCGCAAAAGCGGCTTGCAAAGCGCTCTTGATGGGATGATGCAAATGCGAATGACAACCTTGATTCGACGCTTCCTGATTACGATGGCTTTGATTACGAGCTTAAGTCAGAGAGTATTGGGCGAAAACGATGCCGACGTCATTGTCTATGGGGCGACGCCCGGCGGATTCTGTGCCGCCATTGCCGCTGCTCGCGAGGGGGCTTCGGTGATTTTATTAGAACCAAGCGATCACGTCGGCGCAATGAGTACTGGCGGGTTGAGCCACTGCGACTCCAACCAGATGGTCCGCAGTACGGTGATGGGGCTGTTCAATGAATGGCACACTCGCGTGGTCGGAGATTACACAAGTCGTGGGCTTGATGCTCCCTACGATCCATCGGTGAAGGACCAGGCTCTATGGACCTTCGAGCCGCACGTCGCCATGCGAGTCACGATGCATATGCTCGACGAGGCTGGTGTGAAGGTACTGACCAATCGCTATCTACAATCGGTCACGAAAGACGGCCCACGGATCACGTCGCTGATTACCAAGAACGGAGCTTTTGCTGCTAGGGTCTTTATTGACGGAACCTATGAAGGTGACCTCATGGCGGCCGCGGGTGTAGATTGGACAATCGGTCGTGAAGGCCGTGAGGAATACGGCGAGTCGCTGGCCGGAAAGCAGTATCCGAAAAAGAAGATGAATATCAACGGCTTCGACGAGAAAGGCGAGCTGTTGCCCCTTCTCACAACCGTTGCCTGCCCCGCGTTTCCGCCGCGCCTACTTTTTCTCTTGGGCTGACTCGAGCGCCTTGACAGACGGACTCAACGCCACGCGGAAGCCGCAGTCGTTCGCACTGGCCGTCGGTTCGGCCGGGCGGCGGCATACCGTTCGACCATAAGCGGCGGCATCGAAGTTCGAACATCCGCCACGAAGCACGCGGGCCAGGCCCCCTTCGGAAACCACTGGATCGACGATCGACTTTTCCGGATAGGGAAGATACCAATCATGCGTCCACTCATTTACGTTTCCGTGCATATCAAATAAACCACGAACGCTCGGCCGAAGTTCTCGTGGCGGATGAATCTGCGATTGAAACCAGCCAAAACGACCTATTAGGCCCGCGTCGCTGCCAGAGCAATAGGCAGTCCTTACTCCGCTTCGATTAGCGACTTCCCATTCTGATTCCGTCGGTAGACGAAAGCCCGGTTTACCTAAATGCAATGGCCAATCTCGAGGAGCCCAATTCGCTGACGGGCTGGGCTCCCGCGGATACTCTTCTTTGCCCAAAGATTCCGGATCTGGGCATGACTGATCGATCTCCAATATCCCTGATTGCTGCCCCAGCCAACGACAAAATGAAACCGAATCGTACCAGTCCACGTAGGTGCCCGCTTCCAATGGGCTTACCGCGTATCGTTTGGAATATTTTGCGTAAATGGGATTAAATGCAATGAGCTCCTCCATCGTGATCTCACGATCTGAGAGCGCAAATGGACGTGTCAATTTCACACTGTGACGAACTTCCTCAATCCGTCGATAAGGTTCATCGCTGACGGAGCCAATCACAGACTCTCCCGCCGGAAACACAATGAAAGTGTAGTAAAAGGTCTTTTGTGGCAACTGCTCCGGCTTAGCGTCTTCCGCTTCTGATTTTCTTGTTCCATCGCCCTCAACAGACGGTTCGTCTTTAGAGGCCTTGTCTTCATTTTCTTCAGCCGACTTTTCCTCTGGCTTAGGCGATGTTGGTGTCACCGTGATCGCCATAGTGAACCACTCGCGATCGGTGGAATATGGGATTGGAGTTTGGTCGACCTGTTGCACCAAATCGGCTTGGCCCCACTGGCGTAGCAGCCAACCCGTGGCGCCATGCACGCTAGAACTGGGATCATTGCGGTATGAGTCGGCTAACTGCTTTAGAATCGCCTCACGCCGCGATTCGGGAATCTCGCTGAGCAAATATTCACCAAGTGCCAAAAGCAGTGCATATCGCGTGTTGCGAGGATGACGATCCATTGGCGATTCGTTCACAATGCGCAGGCAGTCCAGCAGTTCTTCCACCCGCACTCCTCGGTCGCGGCACCGGAAAATGAACTGTGTGAGCGCTTCCGGGTCATCGGTCATGTCAAACACAGGTAACACGTTTTTCCGCTCACCTAATCGCAGCAGCGTCACCGCCGAGTTGGCACGTCGTTGGCCATATGAAATGCGTTCCACCGAACCAAGTTCTGACGGTGGCAATGCTGCGGCGATCTTACCGAGATCCTCCACCGTCGAAGGTGCGGGAGACGCTGCGACCAGTGGATAGAGGACCGCATACTGTACTGGATTAGATACCAACAGTAACTGCGACAACGTCGCGATATCGCTGGCGGCGAAATCAGCAAATGCATTGGCTGCACTTAAACGTTGAGCGTCGGAACTATTCGCATCAGCGAAGATCGTTTCGAGATCCGGAAGCAGCTTCCTGCTGATGGGGCGCAGCATCTCACGCAGCAACGGTTGGAATTCTGAGTTTTCTAAGAGAAATTGCCCGGCCACAAACTGAAGGTCCGTATCGGTCCATGACGCAGACTCGGATTCGGGAATGAAATCTGCTAGCGCGGTGGCTGCACGAAAGCGGCGATTGGCATCGGTTTCGTTGTCCCGCAAAATGGCTCGCAAGCGTTCGGTCAACTCCCCGACGTACGGTCGAAGCTGCTCTCGAATTGGACCGATGTACGCAACCTTGCTGGTGAGCAATTCTTCCAGCAATGGTTCGACAAGTGACCTATCACGAGAGACCATAGCCAGGCGTGCATGCAACAGCGAACGCCTTTCGTCGACTGTTTTTGCATCCAACGCAATGAGAGGAGAAAGCAAAGTTGCCGTGACTGACTGGTTGCTTTCAAGTTCTTTGACGATCACCGGCACTTGGGCTGGCTCGGCTCGTAAAAGAGCTCCTATTAGTCCTTCGATGCGAGTAGCTTCTTGCTGAAGAAGCACTTGCCCTCGAACGACAATCCCAAGGAACACGACTGCCATCAAAGATGCTGCGGCCACTCCTAGTCGTAGCGAGTGGACTCTTGTCGCGCGACGCATCATTGCGTTTTGCGGGACTGTCCAATTGTTTCTTTCGGTCAGCGAGCGGATGCCTAGCCACTCCATCAACGATGGTAGATGCCGAGTCTCAGGCTTTGCGCTCCATAATGCGGACCGCTCGGCCAGCTTGAGTTCCGCGCGGCCTTTGCGAGTTTCCTGCTGTTTGCGCGTTAGCCAGTCGCGAAGCGAATGGACCAGGTAATCATGCGTCAGTTGGAAATACTTTTGTCCCGCTTGAGTTTGAGTCGGAGAATCATCGTCCGGGTCCTTGCCTTCCGGGTCGGTCGGTGTGATGAGCCGGATTTCGCTATCGAGAATTCGGAGCAGATCATCGAAGTCTTTGGGACGATTGGCATAGCCGGATACTGACAACAGTTCGTCGCGGGATTTCATTTTGCCCTTGATATCCGTGCCGGAATTGGGGAGTAGATCTCGGAGCACGGCGCGCGCGGCACGTTGGTGCAGTCGATGCTTGGGATGTGCAGTTTGCGCACTGAACGTCTCCTCCAAGAACGTGACACCGACTCCTTTCGTCCCGCCGACTTCTTTCAGGACAGTAGGTGACCACTCCTTGCCTTTCATCATTTCGGCGAAAAGGGCCAGACGCACGCAGATGACTTTTCCATCTTCACTTAGGCCCGCCACAGATTGTTTCAGGAACTCCTTTTGCTCTCTCGTTGAGTCGCTGATGTTTTCGGGAGGCCTTCCGAATGCTCGACCGAACGCTCCTAGCACTTTCCTCGCATGATCGAGATCAAATAAGTCAGCCAATGCCGTATTCTGGCCTTGCAGTAACTCAACCTCCAAAGCGCCCATGAACCTAGTTGCAGCCAGCCAGAAATCATCTCGCACCATGACAATGCACTGCACCCGACCGCCATCGCATTGCCGAAGTGCCTGCACCAATTCAGAGTTTTCCTTTTCCTTGTTAGCGTGCAGCCATTGCTCGAACTGGTCCAGCACGACTAGCACTTTCCTGCCGACCCCAATTTCCGGTTCTCGCCTTAACTCTGCCAGCGTCTCCTTAAGCGTCAGGTTGTCTTCCAACGCCGGGAAACGTCTGCGCAGACCATGTTGCAGACGGGTTTCCGTTTCCTCCGGTGTGGCTTCGACATAAACGACGATTACATCTTCTGAAAGGCGTGGCAACAGTCCAGCTTTAACCAACGACGACTTGCCACAACCGGATGGTCCGTAGATCAGCCCCACCTTGAAGGTGTTGTCGGGATCGGTTTCTTCGATGCGAGTCTTCCAGAACCGCAGACTGTCCGGCAAGCCTGCTCGATCTCTGGGGCCAGGAAGCAGTTCCAAAAAGAAATCGGCATCATGGGCGTCAAACGAACGCAGTCCTTTTGGCACAATCTTGATAGGCAGGTTGTCGAAAGAGCCTGTTCCCAACGAATCCGAGGATGCGGCAGTCGAACCAACCGACGATGAACCATTGTGAAGGGCAGGTGTTTCCGAGGCGACCGAGGAGATTCCGCCCGGCGATGCACCACTCTGGATCTCTGTCTGCTCAGCCAGGAAGAGTCGCAGGTCTTCGGCCATGTCGTGTGCTGACGAATACCGAGCATTAGCTCGCTTCGCCATTGCCTTGTGGCAAATACGTTCCAGTTCCTTCGGCAACTTTTCGTCATATTGCCGCAGTGGCCGTGCTTCGTAACTCGTCACTTGCTCCATGAGTTCCGCCACCGTGTCTCCTCGGAACGGCTTGCGACCGGCCAGCAACTCATAGAACACGACACCGAGACTAAAC
>JBGSJB010000747.1:0-2089 GCA_041742175.1 Pirellulaceae bacterium | reverse complement strand
TTCAGATGACTGTGTCCGCCCGTTCCCTCATTACCAAAATCACCCGAGTAAACACCTTCACCTTTACCCATCAACTTGACGCGATTCACATCATCCACTTTCTTGCGGTCGATCGCTTCATCACCGCTGTCCCAAACACTAAAGATGATGCGTCGTTCGGTGGGACTGTTCACCTGCATTCCAAAGTAACCGCGATGCCAACCGCAAGCCATGTAGAACGTAGTTGTTGGATCTTCAATCGCAGTAACTTCACAATAAAAAGCTTCGATATCGGTTTCTTTCGGCACCGGATACATCAGATGCACCGAAGCAGCGTTGCGGCGTTCTTTCAAGTTGAAGTGAGCCTTATCGACCGCTGAACCACTCAACAGAAGTTCTTGGATATTTCCGAAAGGCTTACCCTCGTCGTTGAGCGATTCAAGCTTGATGCGACGATGGCCTTCGCTCGTAATTTTAAACGAACCAAAGTCCGCCTTCACGGTCTCGTCTTGCCCTGCTCCCGCGACCGTTGTTTAGAATGATTGATCATCGATGGATAACTTCAATCGCGATTGCGATTCGGCGGGCAGCCGCAATTCAACGCTCGCGGTCAGTTCACCGGCTTGCGCGAATTTGCCATACCAGTTTACGGATTGCTCGCCGTCAACCCAGCGCGTCAATCCGCGTTGCTCAGAGAATCGAGCTGAATCGGCATCGGGCAGCATATAAGCGGTAAACGCTGGGATTCGAAGTAGTTCATCAGCCCTGAGAGGAACAAGCGACGCGAAACACAGACAACCCATAACACAACTAGCGTGAACGCAGCGAGCCAATAAAAGTGCCATTAAACTTCCTGTGCAAAACTCAACGTGAAACCAACCTCAGATGCTGCACAGCATGATAATTCAGCGACACTCTTCGTTGAATCAGCTTTCCGCCGACTTCACGCGGAACACTACGAATTCAAGAGCTTGGACACGACATTTCCATCGCTCCAACGCAACGGACGACCAATTGGAGTCATGTTTTCCTGCGCTGGGTCAACGCCGAGTGCATACAGCAGAGTCGCATGCAAATCGGGGACAGTCACCGTATCAGAAGTGAATTTTGTCAGGTCATCGGCCCGGTCGTCGACCTCAGTCGCTGTTGCGCCGTGGACGTAGCCACGACGCAAGTTTCCGCCCGCTAACAAAACACTAAAGCCATGAGGCCAATGATCGCGACCATCCGCAGCGTTGATGCGCGGCGTGCGACCAAACTCGCCGCCGCAAAATACAACGGTGCTATTCAGCAGCCCGCGCTTCGAAAGTTCACTGAGCGTTGCAGCCAACGCGCCGTCGAGCAACTTGGCTTGCGAAGATTGAAATTCATGGTTGTTGATGTGCGAATCCCACCCGTTCAACTCAACTTCAACACAACGAACACCCGCCGACAGCAATCGAATACCAGCCAAGCAGCCGCGTCCGAACGGGTTGTCGCCAAAGCGTTGCAACGTTTCACTTCCTTCCGCTTTGACATCGAACGCCGTCAATTGCTCGCTGCTCATCATCGCGACAGCTCGCTTCGTCGCCGTCTGATGCACAGTTCGCTGACGATCGAGATTCGATAAACGACCGCGCTGAAATTCGCTTTCCAAAGTCGATAACAAATCGCTCAGTCGTGTGTCCATCTGCTCGTCGGGAACGCGCTTCGTCAAATTCGGAATCGGATCTGCAGGGTCTCCAATCTGAAACGCATCCAAACTGGGTCCGAGGTAACCAGCCCGCGCGGGCCACTGCGAAGGCAAAATCGAAATGTGGCGCGGGATCTCAATATTGTTCGGCGTTTGATGACACAGCACCGATCCGATCGAAGGATGGACCACGGTCGGCTCAGGACGCCAACCGGTCTTGAGATGATAAGTCGCGCGCTCGTGATCGCCTTCTTTGCTGATCATCGATCGCACAAGGCATGCGTGATGCAATTGCTCTGCGGTGGCTGGCATCGTATCCGCCAGTTCAATGCCTTTCAGCGAAGTTGAGATCGCTTTCACGTCGCCACCGATGCGAGTGCCGGCATGGGGATCAAAAGTCTCCAGTTGGCTGGGCCCACCCTGCAACCAGATCATCAA
>JBGSJB010000746.1:0-1968 GCA_041742175.1 Pirellulaceae bacterium | reverse complement strand
GCGGTGGGACGTCCCGCAGTGTTGCCGGCGCCGAGTTTTGCGTTGCGATTGGCGATAGGCGAAATGGCTGACGCATTGTTGCTTTGTAGTTGTCGAGCCATTCCAAAGCGGTTGGAAGCGGAAGGATTTTCGCTGCGTTATCGGCAGTTGACCGACTATTTCGCGGACAATCTTGCGGACAAGCTGTAGTGCGAGCGACTGAAGCGGCGGGATATTCCGACTGTGATTCCCGCTGTGCGAAGCTGCCTGCAATTGATTTTCAGCATGGGAAAGGTCACCATAACACCTGCACCGCTGCCGATTTGCGTTTCGATTAGAATTTCATTCTAAATAATGCAGGCTGTTAGAGGTTTGTTGCGACGATTGAACTCGGCTTCTTATTGGTTACGAGAATGGGCAACATTCGTTTTTCTTTTGAATATCCTTGGCTGCTGTTGCTGCTGGTGATTCTTCCATTTATTTGGCTCACCAGTTTTCATTCGATGGCTGGGCTGGGACCGGGAAGGCGAATCGCGGCGCTTTCGTTTCGATCGATCGTGAAGCTGGTCATCATTTTCGCGTTGGCTGGAATTCAATGGGTATGGATCAGCGATAAACTGACAGTTATCTATCTGCTCGATCAGAGTGATAGCATTGCGCGAGCCAAGCGTGACGTGATGCTTGAATTTGCGATCAAGTCGGTCAGAACGCATCGGCAAGCGAATCGCAATGACCGCTCAGGCTTGATTGTCTTTGGTCGGGAAGCGGCGATTGAGTTTCCTCCCTATGAAGACAATTTGCCTGATGTTCAGGGAGTTGAAAGTTACTTGGGGCGAACAGATGCGACTAACCTGGAGTCGGCGCTCAAGTTAGCGCAAGCTTCGTTCCCTGAAGATTCTGCAAAACGCATCGTCATTATTACTGACGGTATCGAAACGATCGGCTCTGCGCAAGCTGTTGCCAAATCGATGTCTGAGGCGGGCATCGGTGTCGATGTGGTTCCGATCAACTTGGCGGCCAAGAGTGAGATTTTGGTTGAGAAAGTCGATTTACCGACCAACATCCGCCAAGGGCAACCCTTCGAATCGCGGATCGTTGTTAATCGCTATCAAGAGGAGGGAACAGACGAGCCGATTCCGGGGCGGTTGCGTTTGCTGCGGAGTTCAGGTCCGCGCGAACAAGTGTTGCTCGACGAATCGATAACGCTTGATAAAGACGTCAACGTGTTCCCGATTCGCGATACGATCGAGCAACCGGCTGGATACACTTATCGCGCTGAGTTTGTACCGGACAGGCCAACGGACGATTCGCTGCAACAGAACAATCGCGCGGATGCATTTACTTACGTCCGCGGTAAAGGTCGTGTGCTGTTGATTGAGGACTGGAGTGCGGTCGGGGAATACGGAACGTTCGTCGAAGCGCTTCGTCGCAGCGAGATTGAAGTTGACGTTCAGGGCAGCGATCAACTGTTTACGTCATTGGCTGAGTTGCAGGCTTACGACTGCGTGATTCTAGCTGGCGTGCCGCGCAGCAGTGGTGACTCTGCGGACGCGATTGCGAACTTTACGGATGAGCAACTGGATATTCTCGTCAGCAACACAGAACAATTCGGTAGCGGCCTGATCATGTTGGGCGGTCCGAATTCGTTTGGAGCTGGCGGTTGGTCGAACACGGTGATCGAAAAAGCGATGCCGGTCGATTTTCAGATTAAGAACAAGAAGATCGAAGCCGTCGGTGCGCTGGCGATGATCATGCATGCGTCGGAAATCGCGCAGGGCAATTATTGGCAAAAACGCATCGCGCGGTCGGCGATGGAAGTGTTGGGGCCGATGGACTATTGCGGCGTCCTTCAGTTCACGACACTCGGCGATTCGTGGTTGTGGGGCGGTCAAGTTGGTATGTTGCGCGTCGGTGAAAATCGCGCGGCGATGATCAATCGCTTAAGCACGCTAACGCCGCAGGATATGCCGGATTTTGAACCTTCGATGC
>JBGSJB010000745.1:0-9547 GCA_041742175.1 Pirellulaceae bacterium | reverse complement strand
AGTTCTGCACCGGCAAAGTTAGATTCCACCAAAGCGGCTTCGGACCAGTCGATGCGCGTGCCCGTTCATATCTTGCACAAGCTGCTTGAATGGACCGGCACCATGGTCATGGCTCGCAATCAACTGATGAACGAGTTCGAGTTCAACGGAAACACAGCCTTTCGAACGCTGTCGCAAGCGATTTCGGGGGTGCATGAGACCGTCATTGAAACGCGGATGCAAACGACCGGGTCGCTGTTCGAGCGCTACCGACGTATGGTGCGCGATCTTGCGCGACAACTGGGTAAGGAAGTTGCGTTGCATGTCGAAGGCGGCGACTTGGAACTCGATCGCACCATTCTCGAGAGCTTTGCCGATCCGCTGACGCACTTGATTCGCAACTCGCTGGACCATGCACTCGAGACACCAGCCGAGCGCGAAGCGGCGGGCAAGAACCGTCAAGGCAACGTAACGCTGAAGTCGTACATTCATAGCGGAGAGATTATCTTAGCCGTCGAAGATGATGGTCGAGGCATCTCGGGTGAGCGCGTTTGTGAGAAGGCGATCAGCAAAGGAATCCTTTCGCGAGAAGCGGCCAGTCGGTTGAGCGAGCACGAGAAAGTGATGCTGGTCTTCCAGCCCGGCTTCTCCACCAAAGATGAAGCAACGGATCTTTCGGGGCGTGGCGTCGGGATGGACGTCGTTCGCAACAATATTGAATCGGTGGGCGGGTCCATCGACGTGCAGTCGCGCGTCGGTTCGGGTACCGTTTTTTCAGCGATTTTGCCGCTAGCCAAAGCGCTCGTGTCATCGTCGTTAACGAAAGCCCTAATCGTCGACCTCGGACTAGAGCGGCTCGCGATTCCTGAGACAGCCATCAGTGAGATCATTCGATTTGATGATGCCGCCAAAGCGAACGTAGTCCAGGTCGACGGCGAAAATGTGTATCAACTGCGCGATCAATTGGTTGCGTTGGTCGATCTCGAGCAAGCGCTCAGTATCAACAAGCAGAATGATAGCTGGTTAGAGCGTGCCGGCGATTCTTCGGTAGGCGCGGCTGAACACTATCCCTGCTTGGTCGTACTGCAATATCGCAAACATCTATTTGGTGCGATAGTCGATCATGTTGTGGGAATTCAAGAGATCATCGTGCGTGGCACGCCGAAGTTACTGCAGAATTGTCAAGTCTACTCAGGGCATACTGTGCTGGGAAATGGACAAGTCTCGCTGATTCTCGACATCAATGGTGTGGTTAACAAACTGGCATTGAACTTCACCGAGCGCCGCGCCGTAGTGACCAGCGAAAACAAAGCTGTTCCTGCGAAGAAGCGTGCGCGTCAAAAAATGGTGATTTTCACGTACGCAGAGAACGAGTACTTTGCCATCCCGCTTGAATTGGTCGCAATCATCGAACGAATCGCAGTCGCGTCCATCAAGACGATTGGAAACAAAGAGTACGTTCAAATCAAAAACGATACGATCTCTGTCATGCGTTTGGATTCGTTTCTTCCGATCAGTCCGATCTCTGCTTCACGTCAAGATTGTTGTTTGATTCGGCCAGCGGCGATCAGTTATCCGATCGGTATTCTGACTGGTCCCGACGTCACGATTGTCGAAGTAGATGATAGTTTTGATTCGCGCATGGATGATTCACGTGGTGTGGTAGGAACGTTCTTGCACAATGAACGCCTCGTCATGCTATTGGATCTTTTTAGCGTGTTTGAGAAGCATGCGCCAGACAAGATTAAACAAGCTGACGTTAGCACAGGTCACGCCAAGATACTGGTTGCTGAGGATAGTCTGTTCTTCCGCAAGTTGATTCTGCAGTACATGCAGCGTGAAGAGTGGACAGTTGACGTCGTATGCGATGGCCAAGAGGCTTGGGAGAAACTGCAAGCGGAACCACGCCGCTACAACTTGGTGATCTCAGACATCAACATGCCGCGGCTCGACGGATTTCAACTCGCGCAACGTATTCGCGAAGATCGACGCTTCGATGGCTTGCCGCTGGTCGCGCTCACAACTTTGTCTGAAGAGCATTTTCGCGAGAAGGGGCTCAGTTTGGGCTTCGATCGCTACGTCATCAAGATTGACAAGAATCAAGTTCGCGGCACCGTCGCCGAATGTCTGAAAATCATTCGCCAAGGGAGGCAGCAGAACTAACGATGCAAATCTCAACTTTTATGATCGCCGACGAAGCGTTCGCAATTCCTGCGCTCGTCGTCGAGGAGTACTTTCGGCCCGTTCCCATTACACGCGTCCCCGGTTCGGATGCGCGCATCGATGGGGTGGTGAATATTCGCGGACGAACCGCCGTGGTAGTCAACATGCGCAGTTGTCTGGGGATGCCCCAGCGATGTAAAGGCGAGCCGGGTGAGATGATTCTCTTGGAGACAACCCAGCGATTGGTCGCGGAAGCGGTGAGCCAGGGCTTAAGTACCTTCGATGAATCTGTCGTACTCAACGTTGATGCCGCGTCGCACATCCATCAGTTGATTGACGAAGAAACACATCCGTCACCACCTCACGTCAACCAAGCGTTTGTTGATGGAGTTGTGTGTATCGCTGACAAATACTTCACGATGATTTCAATTTCAAAGCTCATCGACCACATTTTGAGTGGCACGTGCGGGGAAAATCCATGATCGTTCAGCAACCTCAGGCTCACAAGTTCAGCATCTTAAACGAATTGATCACCAATGACCATCGCGAGTTTTATGAAAAGATCATCAACGAACTGATCGGCGTTTCACCGATTTGCAACCAAGGCAAATGCACCGCCGCGGCGATCAGTGAAACTGCGACCGAGCAAGAGCAGATCACAGAGCTGATGGAACGCGTCGAGACCTTTGCCGCGGAACTGCACGATGGCACAAAGAACCTGTTTGATCAGTTTTACGCAGCGAAAGAGGAGTTCTGTCGCTCCATTTACTGCACTACGGCTTACATCAAAATCAACCTGATCGATCGAACACTGCTTGAGCGCACTTGCGACGTTCGCTGCTGGGCTATCGAAACCGTGTTCGTCGACTGCTTGGAACGAATCAGTAAGATCAGTCGTTCGTTGGATAACTTGCTATTCGAAATGGGCGAATTCCTGGATGCCGCCAAAGCTGCGTTTGAGGTTCCGACACTAGAGACGAACTGGACGATGCGCGACATCAGCCAGTATGTTGACGACGTCCGCTCATTCGGAACTCGCAAGAAGGAATTGATGTTCGACAAGGCGGTATACGAGCAATTCAAACAGAAGATCGACAGTTTGTCTGAACAACTTGGAAAGGGAAAGAACCAAGAAGCAACGCTCAAAATGCTCGAAAAAACGATCAAGAGCATCGAGGAAGTTCATCTACAAGTCTCTTGTGCTTGTAATCGTTTGGAAGATGTCGGCGCCTCTTACACGCTCTACCGCGACTTGGTGATCACGTTGCCAGACGGCACGATTGTCGCTAACGCTCGCCCCGATCGCCGCGCCGAGATACTCGGGCGCAACGTCAAAGATGAAATGTGGTTCAAGAACTCGGAGCGCGCCGAGGCAGCAGCGCATTATTCCATCGAGAAAACAGATCACTCAATCGTCGATGCCGGTAACAGCCTTGTTTTCAGTGTCGCGATCAAGAACGCATCAAAAGGCGAGAAAGCGATTGGAATTCTCGGCGCGTTTTTCGACTTGGAAGAAGAGGCTCGCATAATCCTGCAAGACTACATGTTGCGAGTCGACGATGGTGATACGAGCGACGGATGGTTCTCGTTCTTCACCGATCGCAATGGCCGAATCGTTGGTTCAAGCGATCCAGCGATCATTGAAGTTGGCGCGCAGGCGCACTTGCCGCGTGGTCATCGCAAGCTGTCGGCTGGCGGTTCGACAAGTAGTTACGCAACGGTCGAAGGCAACCCTTCCGCGATTTTCTCAGCTATGTCTGACGGGTATCTCGACTTTCAAGGACTGGGATGGAGTTCACATTTGATCGTTCCCAGCAACGACATCTTTGCGAGCGAATCCAATTGTCAGATCAATGGAATCAGTCCCGATGAACTGATGCGCTCGCGACTAATTCCTGAAATCAACAAGGAAACGTATGTCAAAGTGCAAGATGACAAGCAATCGATCAAGTTGATTTCGTTGAACGGAATCGTGTTCGCTTCGAAGCTGGGCAAACGTGGAGTCGCGTTGGGGCCGGTCTTCGAACAGATTACTGAGACGGGCGATTTTGCTACGAGCAAGATGGAAGAGTTGCTTCGCGAAATGGCTTACGGCGAACTGCGATTGAATTTGCAGACGTTGGAGACATTCTCGAAGCAAGCTATCGACTTGATCGACCGCAATCTGTTTGAGCGATCGGTGGCGATTCGATGGTGGGCAACGGATAAGTATTTCTGGAAGGCGTTTGCGGATCCAACTGAAGAGAACTTGCAGGCCGCGGGACGACGTTTGCGCGACATCAACAGCAGCTATTCGATGTATCGCAACTTGGTCCTCTCAAGTCCCATGGGACGGATCTTGGCAGCCTCAAATCCAGAGTTGGTACCAGATATACGCGATGCTCGCGTCGCCGATCATCTGTGGTTCACTAAAGCGATGCGCAGCAAGAATTCTGGCGAGTATACAGTGCAGGATGTTGGTCCGACCGATCTCGAACGCGGTGCACGCAGTTCACTGATATTCTCAGGAGCGGTGCGCGACAACGGATCCCGAACTGGCGAAGTGATCGGAGTGCTAGGAAGTTTGTTCGATTGGGTGACTGAGTCCGGGAAGATTTTGAGGACGTGTTTGCCCAAAGATCGTCACGGAAAGCGTATCCAAGGTTGCATCGCGTTCTATGCCAGTCGCGAAAGCGAAGTCATCGAAACCTCCGACGCGCAAACGATTCCGCTCGGGAAGATGCCTGAATTGCCAATCGAACATCGGGAGCTCGCGCCAGGCGAGTCGGCCTCCGGAGTCTTTCGGCTCGGCGACCAGGTCTACATCATGGGATCGTCGCGCAGCAAAGGCTACCGCGAGTACCAAGGGCTGGGCTGGTCAGCTCACATTCTGCGTCCACTGTTCTAAGTCATTCAATTCCCGTTGCTATGTTTTAAAAGTTTGGAGTACCGCAACATGTCTACCGCCAATGAGAACTGCACCAAGATCTGCTGTAATCCCAAAGGCCCAATCATTGTCGAGGGCGAATGCAATATCGTCGACAAGTACGGTCGTCCGTTGTGCGGTGAAAAACGCAAGAAGACGCATGTGCTGTGCGGATGCGGTCTCTCGCATAACAAACCATTCTGTGATGGGAAACATAACAAAGGCGGCGAGGATGACGACGACGATATCGAGAACTAATCGCAGTTTTTGAGTGCGTTCGCAATCAGTCGTAAGTAAAAACCAGCACTAAATGAAAACTGGTTTGTCATTCAATCGCATCGATTTCCACCTGCTTAAGACGAACAATATGCCGAATTCAGTTGAATCCAAAGTGGAACAGAGTCTTCCAATGTCGCAGCGAGTGCATTCGCTGGATCTGCTTGAACAGTTTGGTGGTTGGCAATTACTACTTGATCGTTGCCAAACGGAACCTGCAAAGGATGCGGTCGACGCGTTGCAGAAGCTGGTGTTGAGGGTCGCGTCCGAAGCAACTTATCTCGGCTTTCCTCGCACTTCGCGACTGTGCCGTGTTCTAGTCGCGAGCCTCGGTAAAGTTGCAATATCCAAAACAAGTCTGTGCAACGAGCAGACTCCAGAAAAGTTGTCAGCGCTTCGAAAGTGCCTTGAAGGGGTAGCGGCACTGATGAGCGATCCGCAAGACGATGCTGTCGAAGTCGCGAAGGTAACACAGAAACTGCGACTTGCCTTTGATCTTACCGAAGGCGATATCGCTGCACCGCTGGCTAATCTGTCCCTAGAAGGTGCGATTGGAGCAGCCTCCGAAGCGAACCTTGCCGCACATCGCGATCTCGATGTGTACTTGAACGCACGTTTAGATACGCTCGACCGCTGCGTCGCAGAGGAAACCTGGATCGTATCGCAGCTCGCCGGGCTCGCCGAAGATCTCGCCAGCGGTTTGCGAAGTCAGCGACCGGCGCAACGTTTAATGCAAGTTCTGCGCAGTCACAAGTTCTTTCATCAAGTTGACCGAGTTTGTCTGGCGGGTCGAGTTCCGAACGCCAATCAATTGATGATCGTCGATGCGAGCACAACCGAACGCTGCCGCGCGAGTATCCTGAAGCCTGGATATTCGTGCTTTGTGAATCCTGATGGATCGCTTTTCACTTTGCGACCAGGCACGATGCGAATTTTCGACGATTCGGATCGCGTGCTGCAGACTTTTGCTGCCTCGGGGCGTCCAGCGCAACGATCGATCGCGTTGATCGATGACATGGGACTGCGCAGCGGACTGTGTTTAGCAATCGGTCGCGAGTGTGAGTTGCAAGGATTCTTGTTTCTGAATTCTTGCCAGCCGGAACTGTTCCGCGACATCACCATAAACTTCGCACCACTTATTTCCTTGCTTGGATTGGTCGCAACGATCGCGCTGGATTCGAACGGATTCCATAAATCTTGCGGAAGGTTTGGACATCTCGATGGCGATTTGCCTAAGGCATCGATCCTGTTCAATTCGCAAGAGTTCAAAATGTTCGTTGAACGCGCTGTGCAGAGACGCGTTGGACCCAACATTCGTTTCAACTTGGACGTTCAAGCGTCCGACTCGCTCAGCGACTTTTTGTATCTGCCAGCACAAGTTGCAGGGACGATTGGCGAGCTGATCATGCGTTTGCAGTTGATCAACGCAAACACAACGCAGCTTACAATGTCCATTCGTCAACGCGAGGACGTCATGCAAGTTGGCATTCCTCACCGTGCGACCGCTTCGAACACGAAGCAGTGGGAATGGATGCGCTGGCAAGTCGATTTCCTCAACAACTTCATCGGCAACACGCCATTGAAATTGATCGTCGACGAATCGGAAGTCTCACTCACTTTTCCGCTTGAACCGATCCTTCAAGGTCATCGTGAGATTCGGTACAGCGTAGTGTACTGATAGCATCATCGACCAGTTAAGCCGATCGCAGCCAGTTGCGTAAGTCAACCGGAGCACGTTAGTGTCCGGTTAGCAAGATAACGACGCCGCAGGCTGCACCTTTGTTCTATCGCTGCTCGCACTTCGACAACTAGTGATTTCGCAAAAGCGGAAACAGGATCACGTCGCGGATGCTCTTTGAATTCGTGAGCAGCATGACGAGGCGATCGATACCGATTCCAAGTCCGCCGGCAGGCGGCATGCCGTTACGCAAAGCGAGCACGAAGTCGTGATCCATCTTGGCCATCGAATCCTCTTCGTTCTGACCTTCAAGTTGGCTGCTAAACAGTTGCTCTTGCAGAATCGGATCGTTCAGTTCGGTGTAAGCGTTCGCGAGCTCCATGCCGTGAATGAACATTTCAAAACGCTCAGCCACTTCAGGGTTGGAAGTCTTACGCTTCGTCAACGGACAGATGCTCGCTGGATAATCAGTCACGAAAATCGGGCCGATCAGCGCGTCCTCAACTGTCTCTTCGAACACTTCGCTCTTGACCACATCTTGATGCTTGCCCTCAGTCGCAATACCCAGCTTCTTAGCTAGCGCGGCGATCGCTGAGTGATCCGTGGGATCGACGCCGGCGTGTTCGCGGAATAGATCGTCATAAGTGCGACGCGCGAACGGCGGCGTAAAGTCGATCGGCTTGTCACCCCACATGACTTGGTAACCTTGTCCAGTCGCAGCCAGCGCGTTCAAGATAATCTGCTCTGTGACATCCATCATCACTTCGTAATTGGCGAACGCTTCGTACAGCTCGATCATTGTGAATTCGGGATTGTGCTTGGGGCTGATCCCTTCGTTGCGATACACGCGTCCCATTTCATAAACGCGTTCGATGCCGCCGACCAACAACCGCTTGAGATGCAATTCGAGCGCGATGCGCAGCACAAGCGGCATATTCAGAGTGTTGTGATGCGTCAGAAACGGTCTAGCCGCAGCGCCACCGGCGATCGTGTGCAGCGTCGGACCTTCGACTTCAATGTAACCGCGATTGCGTAGAGTCTCGCGAATCGACGAGATGATCTTGGTGCGATTGAGGAACCTTTGCATCGAACCTTCGTTATAGGTCAGATCGAGATAACGTTGCCGTTGCTTAATCTCCGGATCGGTCAATCCCGCGTGCTTATCGGGCGGCGGCTCCATCGTCTTGCACATAAAATGCAGCTTCTCAGCGAACACAGTCAGCTCGCCGGTGTTCGTCCGACCCAACCTGCCGTCGACGCCGATCCAGTCGCCCAAGTCGTAGTACTCAGCGATCTCAAAGTCTTGCTCGCCGACCTGGTTCTTGCCGACGAAGATCTGAATGTCGCCCGTCCAGTCACGAAGGTTGATGAAGATCAACTTCCCAGCCGGCCGCATCAAGACGATTCGACCCGCCACACGCACCTTGGGCCCGATCTCTTCACCCTTGCCTTGGTCGGTCTTCCACTTTCGATAGTCAACTTTGGTGCCATCCGCGTTGATAGTTTCCAGATCCGGCAGCGCGAGTTCGACGCCCGACTCGAGCCGATATTTGACTTCGCCCGCTCGCTCGCGAACTGCGTTCGTCAGTGTCCGGTCGGGGAAATAGTGCCCCCACGGATCGACGCCGGCCGCTTCAATTTTCTTCAGCTTCGCGAGCCTCGACGCTTGGTGTTGTCCCAGATTTTCAGCTTCGCCGCTCTCGCCCACAACTGAGTTTTGGATATCCGTCATGCGTCAAACCGTTTTTTGTAACTACAACACGTTCGAAAAGTGAGCTGAAGATTCTAGCCCCCCTGCAATCCTTCGCCCAGGGCTAGCGGCCAATGGCACGTACTTTGCGTTTATTTGCGCGAAAACCAGTTCAGCTACGGAATCAGTGGCCTTAGTTCGTTTCCATTTGTATCCGTCGGATAAACCGCCTGATACTGCTCAAGCTGGCTCTTCAGCAGCTTCATCATCCGACGCAACTCTTGCGGTTCCGACTCGGATAACTCCGTTTGCTCGAAGGGATCATTCACCAAGTTGAATAACTGGTAATGCGAATTGTTCGAGACCGACATTGGCAAGTAGTGGTAGATAACCTTCCACGGTCCTTCGCGATAGACCGTAAAGTAGTCGCTGCGGTGCGGGGCGTGCGGATAATGCATCAAGAACGACTCGGCCCGCTGCGGATCGGATTTGCCAGTGAACAAAGTGTGCAGCCGCAAACCGTCGACAGGATGATCTCCCGGCGCAGCCACTTGAGCCACGTCCAACAAAGTCGGAAAGAGGTCGCAGATGGACGCCACCTGAGTTTGCAGCGCACCGGCGGCGATCGGCAGTCTCTGTTGCATCGAATTGTTATCGACTGGCTTGGCCCAAGACGCGATAAACGGAACTCGCATACCGCCTTCGTAGTGCGCTCCTTTCTTGCCACGCAGCGGTGCCGCGCAAGCGACCGCATGCTGATCGCCGAGCGGCGCGTCGCTGCCGTTGTCGCCCAAGAAAATCACCAGCGTGTTCTCGGCCACGCCCAATCGCTCGAGGTTATCCAGCACATCCCCCA
>JBGSJB010000744.1:0-1862 GCA_041742175.1 Pirellulaceae bacterium | reverse complement strand
CGCATGAATCCGACGTGATCCGGCGCAATGTCGAATGGCTGACCGCCGATACGATCAGCTCGATCAACTTTACGCCCATCCATGCGCTTGACGGCACCATCACGCCGCAAGGCTGTGCCTTTGAACGTCACCATTCCGGCCCTTCTCCCCAAGGGGGAGAAGGGAGATGAGAGGTCTTTTAAACTCGCTTCTCGCAACCCTCAACCATCAACTTCTCGCGGCTCGCTACTCGCAACCAAATTGCTTAGGATTGGCGCATGAAAGTCGCCACCACTTTAGTTGGCCAATCGCGCGCCGAGCGGCACAAGTTCGTTGAAACGATCGATTGGTTCCTTTGCGGTCCAAGCGATTCCACGCAGCAAGACGGTGCGAAAGATCGGGTCGTCGAACGTCCAACTGTAATGGCCCGGGATGCTTACGAAGACGCGACCTGGACCTTTTTCGTAAGCCCACAGTTGCGGCGTGGCTTCATTGTCCTCGGTGCTGGTCCCCAGCAACGTTACGTTCTTGACGTCACCGGTCAGCAACCAGTAGCTCTCGTCGTACAGTTGCAAACGATCGATGTTGCGCACGATCGGATGATCTGTGTTGTGGATGTCCAGCGTCAGCGGGCCGTGACGGTACTTGATGCTGCCGCCTTTGGAGGCGAGCCCGATGCGCGTCGAGAAATCGGCCACGCGCTCGTCACCGTTCACTGCCCAGTGAATGAAGACAGCGCCGCCACCGCGTGCGAGATAGGCATCGAGCTGTTTCGCGCGAGCGTCGTTCCAAGTCCCTTTTTGAAAGAAGATCAACACGTCGGATGCAGCCATTTGTTCTTCGCTGGGAAACTCCCAAGCGGCGGTAACATTGACGTTCGGAGCCGCTGCGAGCAACTGGCCCCATTGAATCTGCCAAGCCGGATAGTCGTGTTCGCCCGGTCCGTGATCTTTCTTGCCAGCGACAAGCACCACGTTCAGCCTCCGCAGCGATTCTGGCAGCGGCTCGGACCCGGCCAGCACCGCCGCCAATTCGGCTCGCGTGCGAACTGGCGGTGCCTCCAACCGTGATTCCAGCGGCATGTGCGGTGCCGGAGTTAGCAGAAACGCCATCAGGTCTCGCAACTGCTCCTTCGATAACTTTTCAACGAGACCTGTCGGCATGATCGATCCCTCCGCCGGTTCCATCCGCTCCACGTTCGCGCGGATGACTTTAGTTGAACTCCCCTTCGCGTCGCTCAAAACCAGCATGTCGTCTTCACGGCGCACCACACCCACAAATTCTTTGCCGCTCTTCAGAAGCACTTTGTGGCTAATGTAATCCGCATCGATCGAATCGCTCGGGTGCGTGATGTCGCGCAGAACGGATTCGTAGTCGCGTTGATTCGATTGCGACAGTCGCGTCAGATCTGGGCCGACTTTCGCGCCGACTCCGTCCATCGCGTGGCACTTGAAACAACCCGCCGCTTCGCTGTGAAACACCCGTCGCCCCAAACCCCAGCTGCCAGCTTCGTTCGCTTTCGCGGTAAGCTCTTGAGCGAAGAGATTAGGAAGCATGAGAGCCGTGATGAGGATGGTGTTGAAGCTCAATTGCGGAATAGTCAGCTGAGTCATGCTAGGTTCGCTTTGAAGAGGAAATCCTTGGTTCTTCTTGTAACGTCAGGCCTATCCTTCACCGAACTCCGTAACTAGCCGCTTTACGATGTCTTTCGCGGTAAAACGTTCAGCTTGAGCGGCGAAGGTGGTGATGATGCGATGCGTCAAGACAGCGGGCGCGACGTGCTTCACGTCTTCCAAGCGGACCATGTAGCTGCCTTGCAAAGCGGCGCGGGCTTTGGCGCCAAGTATCAAGTTCTGAACCGCGCGAGGTCCGGCACCCCAAGC
>JBGSJB010000743.1:0-5978 GCA_041742175.1 Pirellulaceae bacterium | reverse complement strand
AAGACGAAGCCGAGCCGCCGTCCGACGAGAAAGCGATCGATCGCTTCAGCAAAGCTGCAGCATCGCTCGGCATGCGGCCGCAGATCATCGGTCGCGATGACTACGCAAGGCTGGCCGAATTCGATGCGCTGTTTATCCGAGAAACCACGTCAGTAAATCACCACACGTATCGATTTGCACAGCGCGCCGCCAGCGAGGGCTTGGTGGTAATGGACGATCCTCTATCGATCGTTAAGTGCAGCAACAAAGTCTACCTCGCTGAGTTGATGGCGCGTCAAAAAATCCTCACACCACGCACGATGGTGATCCACAAAGACAATTGGCAGACCGTTCAAGAGCAACTCGGCATTCCACTCGTGTTGAAGAAGCCTGATAGCGCTTTTTCAAAAGGTGTTATCAAAGTCGGTACCGACGACGAACTTGAAATGGCGATGAAAGAGATGCTGGCAGATTCTGAGTTGGTGGTCGCGCAAGAGTTCTTGCCAACCGCCTTCGATTGGCGCATCGGAATTATCGACCGGCAACCTCTGTTCGCTTGCAAGTACTTTATGGCGCCGGCGCATTGGCAGATCATTCAGCAAGAAGAAGATGGCGATGATCGTTATGGTGATTTCGAATGCATGCCAGTCGAAATCGCTCCTCGCGGCGCGGTGAAGACTGCGCTGAAAGCGGCCAACTTGATCGGCGATGGCTTTTACGGAGTCGATATCAAGGAGAGCGAGGGTAAGTTTTACGTCATCGAAGTAAACGATAATCCGAACGCTGATTTTGGTATCGAAGATAAGATCCTTCGCGATGAACTTTATCAGCGCGTCATGAGGGTCTTTCTAAAGCGTATCGAAATGAAGAAAGCTCATCACTTCGCGTAACGAGCTAGCTCGCTTTGAATCAGCGAATGTGGGCTCTCTTGATTATTGCTTAGCAAGTGTTGCAAATTTCGCTTCACTGCACCGACTCAGTAACTGCACTGCCAAAGAAACTGCACCGACTCAGAATTCGTAGAAGACCGAACAGGAATGACAGAAGAAAACCCACTCGGACTGTTTGAAGCTTTCGGCATCGAACTGGAGTATATGATTGTCGATGCGGAAACGCTGGACGTCCGACCGATCAGTGATAAAGCGCTGATGGCCGCAGCCGGCGAATTGACAGGGGAAGTCGATCTCGGCACTATTTCTTGGAGTAACGAACTCGCACTGCATGTACTGGAGTTGAAGGTATCGGAGCCGGTCAGCAACCTTACCCAAGTTACGGTCGATTTTCAGCAGAGCGTTGCGTACGCAAATGAAATACTTGGGCGGTTCGGCGCTCGTTTGATGCCCACTGCAATGCATCCATGGATGAACCCGGACAGCGAAATGAAGCTGTGGCCGCATGACTACAGTCCCGTTTACGAAGCCTTTAATCGGATTTTTAATTGCCGCGGGCATGGCTGGGCGAACTTGCAGAGTACCCACTGGAACTTACCGTTTCGCAATGAGCTCGAGTTTGCGAAGTTGCATGCTGCCGTGCGGCTGATTCTGCCTCTGCTTCCGGGCATCGCTGCGAGTTCACCGATCTACGATGAACAGATTCCGGGACCGCTCGATTGCCGTTTGGAAGTCTATCGCAAGAACTCAGCGAAGATCCCTTCGATTACTGGACAAGTTGTGCCTGAAGCGGTTTACACCGCAGCAGATTATGAACGCGAAATCTATCAACGCATGTATCGCGACATCGCGCCGGAAGATCCAGACGGAACGCTGCAACATATTTGGCTAAACGCTCGTGGCGCCATCGCGCGCTTTGATCGTGGAGCCATCGAGATTCGGGTGCTGGATATTCAAGAGTGCCCTCAAGCCGACATTGCTATTGGCAGCTTAATGATCGCTACGCTTCAATCGCTCTGCAACGAACGCTGGACGAGTTTCCCAGAACAATCGGTTGCACCGACCGAGGACTTGGCAGCGCTGCTTCGTTCCACAATTATCTCGGGTCCGATCACAGAAGTACCCGCGTTCATCGCAAAGCACTTTGGTCACTCAGCTCCGTTAAGCGTTGGCCAACTTTGGCAAGATCTGCTCCAGCAACTGCAACCGACCTCCCCCCTGCTCCGCCCCGCTGTCGTCGAGTCGCTGCAGTTGATTTTTCAGCAGGGAACACTTTCGCAACGCATCTTGGAATCGCTCGGCGGGAGCGTGGAGCGAGTTAAGCTTGAGCATACGTATCGAGAGCTGAGCGGTTGCCTGGATACTGGCGGACAGTTCACGCTGTAAAAAGTTCGCCGATTCAGAAAACTGCCGATCAAAGGCTCTCACGTATCACCAGCTCAGCGCTTGACGTGTGATTCTCGCTTTGGTTTGTAAATTTCGGTCGCCGTGCCGAAGTGAACTTCGCCCGCGTTCATCAGCGTTTCGCTGAGCGTCGGATGAGGGTGAATCGCTTCAGTCAGATCGCGGACTTCACATCCCATTTCAATTGCGAGTACCGCTTCGGCAATCAACTCGCCCGCGCCCGCGCCAACAATACCGCAACCGAGCACCCGATGCGTTTCGGGATCAACCAGCCACTTTGTCAGACCCTCCGTGCGCCCCAGCGCTTGAGCTCGACCACTTGCGGCCCATGGATAGACTTCAACATCGACAACTCGCCCCGACTTCTTGGCCTCGTCCTGAGTCAATCCTGCCCAGGCGATTTCGGGGTCCGTGAATACAACTGCGGGAATCGCGGCTTTATCAAAAGTTACCGGTTCGCCAAGCAAGACTTCGATCGCAACTTTCGCTTCGTGCGACGCTTTGTGCGCGAGCATCGGTTCGCCAGCCACGTCGCCAATAGCGAAGATGTGCGGGTCGGCTGTTCGCTGTTGAGAATCGATCACCGCGAAACCGCTCTTCGTTAACTCGACTTGCGTGTTTTCCAAACCGATACCGCGGCTAACCGGCCGCCTTCCAACACTGACCAACACGCGATCAAAACGTTCGTGACCGTATTTGCCCGGACCTTCGAAGGTAACTTCAACTTGATTGTCGACCTCCGCCATCGATCCAACCTTGGTGTTCAGATAGATGCGATTGCCGAACAGTTTTTCAAGATGTTTTTGAAGCGGCTTTACCAGATCCCGGTCAGCGGCCATGAGCAATCCGTCGAGCAACTCTACAACGGTGACTTTTGAGCCCAGGTTGGCATAAACCGATCCCATCTCCAGCCCAATATAACCGCCACCAACAACTAGCAACGATTCGGGTACATCAACCAAATTCAAAGCGCCAGTCGAATCCATTACTCGGTCGCTACCGATGTTAAAATTGGGTGGCATCGCTGGCACGCTGCCTGTAGCCAAGATGCAGTGTCCGAATGTCAACTGACGTTCGGCAGGGATCGATTCGTGATCCCCTTCAAGTCGCATCGTTGTGCTGTTTTCGAAGATGCCTTTGGCTTGAATGACCCGCACATTGCGGCGCTTGGCGAGCTGCCCAAGTCCGCCGCTGAGCGTAGCGATGACCTTCTCTTTTCGAGCCCGAACTTTGTCGATGTCGATCTTAGGCGCATCGTAAGTGACGCCCCAGTCATTGCGCAATTCATCTACTTCCGAAATAACGCGTGCGACGTGCAACAGCGCTTTCGAAGGTATGCAACCTCGCAAGAGACAAGTGCCACCAAGCCGCGATTCGGCTTCAACTAGGGTGACTTCCATGCCTTCATCAGCAGCAAGAAAGGCAGCCGCATAACCACCAGGACCACCACCGAGAACGACCAATTCGCTGTGCATCAGTTTCAACCAGTATTTCGTGCTAACAAATCGCGCCAACATTTCGTGGCTGTGGGATAGGCTTACAACCTGTCATGATGCGAATGAACACGACAAGCGGCAAGCCTATCCCACTGCAGTCTTGCAAGAACAGGATAGTCAACAAGTCCAGTGAACGCAGGCTATCGCGAAAGAAATTCGACGACGATGTTTGCATTCACTGGCAGGCTGATATCGGTGGCAGTCGGCACACTTAGGATCGTTAATTTCAAACCCTCGGAATCCAACGCCAGCCAATCGAGTGGCTGCGGCGAATTATTCGCTATCACACCGCGATAAAGATTCTTGAGGTTTTCGCGGCCCTTGACTTCAACAATGTCACCGGCTCGAAGTTGGTAGCTAGGCGATGTCACCTTAACTCCGTTTACTCGGAAATGGCCGTGAACGATGCCCTGGCGAGCTTGAGGGCGAGTCTTGGTAAAGCCAGCTCTGCGGACCACATTGTCCAAGCGGCGCTCGCACATAACGAGCAAGTCGGAACCGGTATTCCCCTTACCACGTGAAGCCGAATCGAAGTAGCGACGCAGTTGGCGTTCGCCGAGGCCGTAATAATGCTTGATTTTTTGCTTTTCGGCCAATGCGGTACCGTAGTTACTCGTACGACGACCACGGGGATGCATCCCCGGCGGCGTCTCCCGTCGCTCCAGGGCGCGAACCGCTCCAGCACTTTCGTAAACCATCACGCTCAAACGGCGATTAACGCGGGCCTTAGGGCCAGTATAGTGTGCCATAACCTGACGAAACTCCAACAAAACAGGGTCTACAGTTGACTCAGCTTCCCTTTCGCCGACTTGCGACGGGCTCAATCCCTAAACAACCGCTCCACTAGAACGGGTGGGTTGAGCCAATTTTCGGATGCGATGAAGGAGGATAGTATCCCGAAAGTCGCCCATTGTCACAAGGGCTAATCACTGCGGGTTGCAGCAGGGTTCGGTGCCGGTGCAGGGTTCGGTGCAGCAGGGTTCCGAGTCTTGTGCCGAGTCTTGTGCCACCCACTTTCCAACGGTTCCGAGCCTTGTGCCACCCACTTTCCAATGTTCCGAGTCTTGTGCCACCCACTTTCCAAACGAGTCTCGTGCCCAAAGGAGTCTCGTGCACTTTCCGAAAGCGATCCCCAAAGATGCCGCTTCGGCTGAAGCTGGACCTGCACACTTCCGCCAGAGGCCGGGGTGCGATGGTAAGCATCGACCGACTGGTCTTTTCGCAGTGTTTTCCAGCTTGCAAGCGTGGCCGGACGGTTGGTCCGCTTTGTGAGATTCGGAGGTCGATGCGCTTAGGGGTGCCGCATGCCAACTGAGGCGAGGCGAGTTCTGTTTAGCCGGCGGCGAAGCACTCGGAGGCTTGGCGTTGGCCACGGTGGAAACGCTTGCCGGTACGCTGGGCGTCGGCGGCCATTGATTCAGGGCGGCCTGCACACGACGCGCGGCCGAAGTAACGCTTGAAGTTCCAAACTAAGTCACGCCACATCGAAGCTTCGATGCCAAGCGACTCTAATGCCGCTTGCAACTTGGAAGGTACTTCGCTGGCCGCTTCCTTGATTCGCTGAGCACTGGTCCAATGCAACAACGCAAGATAGTCACGCCACGCAAGACTCAGAAAACCTTTATCGCTAGCTCGAACGCCCTCTTTGTGAACTTGCGGATCCTGAGCCAACTTAGGCGACATCGTCAGCGGCGCGAGCCAACTGTCACGCAAGATGCGTCTGCCCGTTCGATTGCGACGCTTCGCCTGTCGCTGCTTCTTATGCTCAGCCACGGGTGTCTCGCGCAGTTGCTTGCCGGCCTCTTCCGTCGACACCGTCACTAGATCGAAGGCCGCCGATTGGATCTGCTCGCCGCGCTCTGCCTTGATGCGATCGTAAGCCGACGTGTGCACCGCTTGGTCAGGCGACTCGGCCATCGCCGCTCGGATCGGATTCAGATCGACGTACATCGCACAAGCCAACAACCCGGCTTCGTCGACAATCCGCTGCGCCTTAAATCGACCTTCCCAAAACCGACCCGTGCACTGGTCTTGTTTGTTAGCCAGTCGCGCGATCGGCTCACTGAGAGCTCGCATGAACCACGAGATGTCCGACAATCGCGATCGAACCTCAGCCATCCGTTGCTTGTTCGCCGCCAACGTCCGCACATCATTCTCAGTCGGTTCAGCCAGTTGTTCGTCGAGCCGCCGACCTGGAAAAACCCTCAGC
>JBGSJB010000742.1:0-6298 GCA_041742175.1 Pirellulaceae bacterium | reverse complement strand
AAGAAGCCAAGAATGGTTGCGGCAGCAAAGGTGGTTGCGCGGTGTGTCAAGTTGCCAGTAAGTGCAAGAAGTGATCGAAGAACGTAAGGCTCAGCCGTGAATCGCACTTATCACCAACAACTTTTGCAAGAAGCGCTCAAGGGCAACGCAGAATCGCTCGGCACCTTGCTCGAGAACTATCGCGCGTACCTGACAGTGCTCGCACAGCGTTATCTCGATCCGCGATTAAGCGGGCGACTCGACCCAGCCGACGTCGTGCAGATCACTTTCCTCGAAGCTCAACGGGACCTGAGCAGTTTTCGTGGCCACCAGATCGAAGAGCTTCTTGGTTGGTTGCGGAACATTTTGCGCAACAATGTTTCGTCCGCTCATCAACGCCACCTGTTCACTCAGAAGCGCTCAGCGGGTCGCGAAGTCTCCAACAGTCCAACCGACAGTCGACCTGCGATAACCGACCTCGCTCCATCCGAAACTACATCGCCCAGTCAGCGGCTGATGCGCGACGAAGCCGCCGTTTACTTAGCGAACTGCCTGGAAGATTTGCCTGCAACGCAGCGCGAAGCGTTACGTTTGCGCTATGTCGAAGGATTTTCGTTGAAACAGATGGCTGATTCGATGCAGAAGAGCGAAATGGCGGTCGCGGGTCTACTAAAACGCGGGCTCCAAACGCTCCGCGAGAAAATGATAACCGACAGCTCCTCAGGCGGCTTCTTAGCTTAGGGTCAGGCGAAGAAAGAAGTGGAGGCGACTTTCAGTCTCCAATCTACGCCAGCTCCAACTCGCTTGTCGCTCAACTCGGCGTTAACCTCACTGCAGCAACAAAATGGAGGATTCACTCAGCGGTCCAGCAGAAGGCTCGGCCGGATGAAGTGATGGCGAGCAACTGCTTTTCGTTCGCGCTTACCTCGACATGTTTGACGTCGAACTCAGGAAGCGGCAAAGTCAATAACTCTTGACCAGCTACAAAACCCCAAACTCTGATGATGCCTGCACCGTCGCAGACCAACCGCCGACCATCAGGGAAGAAATCGATGCGCCTCACCTCTTCGCGATTTCCAGTAAGCTCTGCAATCAACGCCCTGTTCGGGAGACATATAGGCTGGCGATCCAAGCAGGGCGCCTGAACCAGTGTCGGTGATATCCTGATCCAACCATTTGGCGATCGCTCGTTCATCGCCGGCTTGCAGTAGACGCAATTGGTCTTCGAACCCGATGTTAGGATTTGGATTCGACATAGAATCTCTCAACTGGCATAACTTGGTAGGGTTATTGCTTCGATTGCAACGTGTGCACCACCGACTCAAAGCCCTCGACGCGACGCAGCGGAGCGACATCGGGATCGGTTTGCAAATATTGAAAGTCGTTGTACCCCAACGCAATCGCCTGTTGAAGCGTTTGCAGCGCTTCGGCACCAGCGGACTTTCGGTCGGCTGCCGATAGTTCCGCTTGTTCACTCGCGATCGCAATCGCAAATGCGGCCCGAGCCAAACCGATTGGAACCCAAGGTAGTTCGTCTGCTCGGGGCATATTGGCAATTTGAGTCTTAATGCTGCGCGCGGTCGCCACGGCACTCGACGCTTGACCAGCCCACGCTTGCTCGAGCATCAATTGCTCTTGATCGTCAATCAACTGGCCCAGATCTTTTACTCGATCCGATCTCTCGCGCAGATGCAAGTCCGAGATCAAAGCCGCGCGTTCAAAGTACTTGCGAACCTGCTCAGCGTTCCCTTGTCCTTCTGCTGCTAGCCCCAATCGATAGTAGGCCACATCGCGTTGTCGTCTCAGTTGGTCTAGTTGCGCATCACTATCGAACAACTCTCGCAACAGTTTCATACTCGTCGCATACTGCACGCGGGCTGCTACTGGGTCCTGTTTTCTTATCAGAAGATAGTCGCCATACAGGCCACAGACATCTGCTAGCATCATTCGGTAGTAAACGCGATCGGGTTCCGAGGAGGCCAGCAAGCTGAATGCGCGGTTGGCCAATTCATGCGCTTCGAGCTCCGTCGCATCGTCCTCAGCGCGCTGCGCGAGACTAGCCAAGTTGATCGCTGCGACGCCGAGATCGCGACGCGCAGTAGCTTGTTCTGCATGCGAATTTTCCAGTTCTTCAACGGCCGCTTGCAGGTGCTGAAGCGCGATGCGGCAGGTCTTTATCGCCGACTGTGCCGCAGACTTCACCTCAGCGGCTGGCAACACGTCGAGCTCCCGAGACTCAATGCCAGCTAAGCGGTTCCATGTATTGCCCAAGTTGGCGCGACGTTTACCAAGCGAATCTTCAGCTTGTTCAATCTGTATCGCTTCCTCGCGCAGCTTAATCGCTTCTCGAATCAAGTTGCTCGCCTGAGGTTCCTCCCGAGTTGCCGCAAGATCAGCTAGCAGCGCATAAGCCATCGCAAGGTTACCCGCGGCTTTCGCGCGATCGCGAGGTTCACCATCATAGACTTCTTTGGCAATCTTCAACGCGCTTCGAAAATGCAACTCAGCGACGTCCAACTGCCGGCTTAGTAAGGCCTGCTGCCCACTCCGTGTTTCTACCGCCATCTGTCCCCAAGCGCGCGACGAATCGAAACGGTTGTCATCGCTCGCATTGTCAGAGGTCTTGCTGAGCAGTTCATCCATCTGCCCAAGAATGATCTTAAGTGGACCGGAAGCTAATGGAACGCGTTCAAGCAAGTTAGGTATGTTGTTAACGACCGTTGAAATAGTTTGTCTCGCAGAATTCAGACGCTGCTCGGCAATTGCACGTTCTCGCTCAGCAGCTTGACGCTCGCTCTCGGCAATAGCTCGAGCCTCTTCCTTCAGATTCGATTCCTCACGCGCTAGTCGAGCTTGCCGCCGCGCTTCCAGCATGCCGAGACTGGTACCAATGAAGCCAGCAACGACCGCGCAAGCAACAAGCGTTGCTGCGATGACCGGACCGCGATTCTTGCGCAAAAATTTCTTCAGTCGATAACCGACGGTCGGTGGATGAGCTTGTACAGGTTCGCCGTGCAAGTAACGATTAATGTCAGCGGCGAACGCATTCGCTGTCTCATAGCGACGTACGCGATCTTTCTCCAACGCTCGCATCACGATCCAATCCAGCTCATTGCGCAGTAACAACGAAAGCCGCTTCGGATCCGTCCCGCGCGCCGCCGACAAACTTGGTAACGCTTCAGCCGTGCTCAGTTTAGTACTCGGCCGCGGTGGGTCGACTTCGCGAATCACTCGCAGAATCTCCAAGTAACCAGCCTTCGCGAGTTCGTCTTTGCGGAACGGAGTCGAACCGGCTAGCAACTCGTACAGCAGCACACCTAACGAATAGACATCGCTACGAGTATCGATATCGATGCTATTCATCGACGCTTGCTCAGGTGACATGTACTGCGGCGTTCCCACAACTCCGAATCCCGTGTCCAGCGACAACTCGGTTAGCGCTTGACCAGTCGCTTTTGCCACACCAAAGTCGATCACCTTTGGAACGGGACGGTCGTCGACCATCGTCACCAGCACATTTGAGGGTTTAATGTCCCGATGAATGATTCCTTTGTGATGTGCATGCTGAATCGCTTGGCACACCGGTACAAACAACTCCAACCGCTGCTCCGGTGTCAATCGATGCGAGTCGCAGAAGTCGGTAATCGGCTCTCCTTTCACCAACTCCATCACAAAGTAGGGCACGCCTTCATCGGTGATACCGCCATCAAAGATCCGAGCGATGTTAGGATGATCCATGATTGCAAGCGCTTGCCGTTCGGCTTCGAACCGCGCCAGCACTGCCACAGAATCCATACCTTTCTTAATCAGCTTCAGCGCCACGGTGCGAGTCACTGGCTCACGCTGCTCAGCCGCCCACACCGTACCCATACCACCTTCGCCAATTCGCTTCAGAATCTTATATCTGCCGCCAATAAGATTCGCTTCGGTCTCGTTCTTTGGGTCATAGTCGACGGTGAAATCCCGCGACTGCGTGCCTTTGTCTTCACCAGCCGTATCGAGAGTAACCGCCAAGTCATCGCTGGCCGGTCGTGTCATCGCTTCGATTAGTGCTCGCACGCGATTCTTCAGCGCTTCGTCACCACCACAGGCTTTCTCAATATAAACCTCACGTTCCGCAATATCTGCAATTTTACTTGCAGTTAAAGCAATTAGTTCTGGGTCCGGAATTTCTTCAGCCATGCTTTGCCTCAAGCAAACTATCGGGACCAAGAAACCAGCGGTGTAATCCGGTAACTATTATTATGCCATATTTAGCCTTGGGCAACATCACAATCAGAAGTCTCCATAGGCGATCAAAATGGGACTTTTAGTGGACCTGACAATTTGTCGCTCTACTCCCGAACTCCAAATTATCCATCCGTTGTGATGCATCAGAACTCGGCTACCGGCAATTTACGGGACACTAAAATGTCTTTGATTTTCGCTAGCCTGCGTGGTCGTCGACGAAGCAAAAACGCGTTAGCCACAAAGGATAGCACGATAGAAGACGGCTCCGGAACCGCAGTAATCGTGACGGTTCCAAAATTGAATTCTGGCGTAAGGATCTGATCGCCGTCATTATCGAATGAGGCATCAAACAACGCATCTTCGTACGGCTGAACCGAAAAGTCCCCCAGTGTCATACCCGCGGTGAAGTTGATCGTTCCAATCACTACCGGAGCGATGAAAGTTGGGCCATTGAATGGCAGTGGTGCCGATGCTGCATTGAAGGGGAAGATGTTAGGCCCGTCTATCGTAAGTGTAGTAGGAAAAGATTCAAATCCAGCTGGAGTGAACAGGAACGCAGCCGTAGCCGTCATCGCAGAATCGTCGAACTGCACACTGAATTGGTAGGAATCCAAACCAATCGCATCGTCGTATTCCAACACAACACTAGCAGTGAAAGTTTCACCTTGAACTACAGAAAGCGTGTTCTGTATTCCATCAACCAACGGATTAAAGTCAACCGAGATCACGAGTCCAGCCTTCGCCACTGCAGCTGTGTTCCAAATCAACACAAACATAACTAAATAATAAATAAAACTCGGGCACCGCTTGCCTGCTGGGTTTTTACACCATTGCCTGCGTGAAAACATAGCTATCTCCAGTTGAAAGTTCTCTTGAGTAAACTTCTGCGCATCTCGTCGTTATCGAAAGCTCCCACCACGCCGTTTCCATCAGCATCGAAACGGCCGACAAAACCAGGCATACCTGCAGTTTTATTGAGTGTTTTTCTCAGCGCATTATTCTCAAAAGCACCAGCGACTCGCAGACCGCGCACATCGCCAAAGAAACTGTAGAAAGCATGTGATTCTTGATTACCGAATACCGACGTTCCGCCCGCATCATACGCAACGTTGTCCACCAGCGAACGAATCTTGCTTCCGTCGATCACTAAATGATAATTGCCATCTTGCAAGGCGAGCGATCCCTGACGAACAGTCGTACTTCCAGCAGCGAATACGAAGCGGATCACAACGCGATAACGTCCGTCACTGTCAGCAACTTGCGAGACTTGAATCGGCACGTTAGTCGGTATCAACACACCAGCACTATTGAAATCGCGGCGCTGAACGATAAACGCACCCTCGTCCAGTTGCAGTTGAGTATCAAACAGCAAACTCAACTGCTTGACCAACGATCGCTGAACCGTTCCATCGCCTACGACGATCGATCCGACGAGCTCAGGCGCATTGTCAACAGCAATCGTCAACGACTTCGAGAAGACATTGTCCGCCGAGTCGCGGACTTGGACTCGAATCGAAAAGCTGCTGCGAGCTTCGAAATCAAACGCTTGTCTGGCTCGCAATTGATTGCCAACGATCTCGAACGCCGCATTGTCAGTATCGCCCAATCCTGCAACAAGCTCATATTGATGCGTGTCGCTTGCATCTGGATCGACTACGCTCAAGTTGCCGACCAACGCGCCCGCAAGTTGGTTCTCGGCAATAGTCGCTTTATCGATCAGAATGTCAGTCGGTGGCTGGTTGGCGGAACCTTCGACCGTGACACTCGCTTCGATATCGCGGAACGCGTTGCGAACGTCGAAGATGCGAGCCACTAAGGTGTAGGTCCCAGCTTGTGTAACATTAAATGTTCGAGCGTTATCGATGTCTGCTGCCGTCCATGTCGTGGGCAGAGCACCCGCAGCAATCGAGCCTTCCGTTCGCTTTAGCGCAAACGCGTATCGGAACCCGGCAGCGGTGTCATCATGCGACGGGTCGCTGGCGTTCACCAGCGAGACAGTCCACGCTGTCGCAGCCGCAACGGGGCTTTCAGGCACTCCGACCAAAGTCGCTTGCGGAGCGATGTTCTGATTTGCGATCAGCTCAATCGA
>JBGSJB010000741.1:0-2369 GCA_041742175.1 Pirellulaceae bacterium | reverse complement strand
AAATCCGCCGCAGCAAGGTTCGTCGGTCTGCTTCCGGAGCAAGTTGCAACTCGGCGGCATCGAGTTGGTCGATCACAAAGGCATCGATCGGAGTTCGCGCGGCGCTGGCCTGATGGCTGTTGCGCAGCGTAGGTATGTGGGGCTGAGCAAGCGGTTGGAACGCCCAGTACTCTTTGTCCTCGTCAGTGATTCCTGAGCGTGGTCGCAGCTCAAGACTTGCTTCTGAATGTTGTGGCCACACGGCACCTTGTTCGACCCAAGTTGCAAACACCGCTTGCGCTTCGTCAGATAATTGGCCTGAAGGCGGCATTTCAAAATCCTGATAGCGCACTGCCGAAACGAGCAGACTGTCGGCAACCGCACCGGGAACAACGGCTGGTCCCGAATCGCCGCCTTTGAGCGCATGTTCGAGTGAATCGAGCCTCAGGCCACCCTCTTGCTTTTCGCTGCCGTGGCACTTGATGCAACTTTCCGCCAGTAACGGACGCACTTCGTTCTCGAAATAGACTTCGCGAGCTTTAAGTGCTGCGGAATCGTTTGTGGGCTGTGCAAGCGGATTTTGACTGAAAACGGATTGCGAAAGAACAAGGCACGAAATTGGAGCCGCAAAGTAGATATGTGAAATCCGGCGGAACCAGCGGATTGAATTTTCCATCATTCGTTTGCGCTCTGTGAGGATTTGAAGGCGGGGGAGAATCGGCGGGAGACTGGCTCTGTCTGTTGCGTCCATGATCAGCCGGAACGCATTCGAGTCCGCGCAGCTTAGGGACTGCATCTGACCTCCCCCTATTCGGTCTGCAATTAGCGGTCTGCAATCAGCTATGATAAAGGCAAATCGAGCTGCGGTCAATTTTGCGGCACTTAGCAAGTATCGGCGGATACAGTTTGCAGACACGTTGTCGCGCGGCGGGAAACACCGAGCTACGATGGCGGCTAGCGGAATACTGGATAAACTGTCGTAGTGCATAGCGATCGGAGCGGGCGACGACATGCGATTGGGCAGGTAGAAGCTTTTCGAGGCGGAACTTTCGGAGCGGAATAACGTGCAGCAACCGAGCGAGCCTGAAGCTACGATGTCAGTTGCCATTAAGAAGTCGTATTTCCGCTGTGCGTGCGGTTGTGAAGTTCAGTTGATCGGCGATCGAGGAACGTGTAACGAATGCGGTCGCGCAATTTCGTTGGCCGCGCTCGATCCATCGCAAACGATGTCCTTCGTCAGCAATGGTACGAACAGTTCCGTCGGCGGCATGACGCTGCACCAGGGCGCGGATCGATCAGGCGAACGCTTGGGTCACTTTCGTTTGGTCTCCATGCTTGGCCAAGGTGGGATGGGTGCTGTTTATCGCGCGCTTGATGAATCGTTGCAGCGTTACGTAGCGGTCAAAGTCATGCGCTGCACGAGCGCTGAGGGGAGTTCTACGGAACGTGTCACAAGACTGTTGGATGAAGCGGTCGCGCAAGCTCGTCTGAATCACCCCAACGTTGTCACCATCTTTTACGTTGGGCGCGATAGCACCGATCCATTCTTTGCAATGGAGTTGCTGCCTGGTCCGACGCTCGACAAACTGCTTGCCGACGGACCTCTTCCCTACTCGGACGTAATCAACTATGCGCGACAGGTAACTTCGGCGCTTGAATTGTCGACACGATTAAACTTGGTACATGGCGACATCAAGCCGAGCAACTTAATTATCGCTGGACTAGGGTCGGTCAAGTTAGGCGATTTCGGACTGGCACATACCGATCAAAAAGTCTCAGTTGGTATTAGTGGTACCCTCAGCTACATGGCACCTGAGTTGGCGGAAGGTGCAATGCCTACGGCACAGAGCGATATGTATGCGCTCGGAATTACTCTGTTCGAATTAAGCTTTGGTCGCCGACCCTATTCAGTATCTGGGCACACGCTCAATGACCAACTGGCAAGTCACCGTTCAGCGGAAGTTGAGTTTCCGGAGAAATGGCCTGGCGAAATTCCTGAACGTTGGCGGAAAGTTCTTGAACGGTTGCTCGCCAAAAATCCCGGCGACCGCTATCGCGATTACTCGCAGTTGGAAAGCGATCTACTTGCGCTTGCTCCGGTGGGAGTCACCAAAGCGGGTCGACTCAATCGCGCTTTGGCTTTTACTGTCGACTACACGATTCAAGCGGCTTTGATGGGTGTCGTCGTGGTGCCAGCCATGATAGCTTCCTCTGCTCGTAACGTGGACACAAGTATTAAATACTTGGTCGATCATGGTCTCGCGCTCGTCGGTCTGCTGGCTGTTCTAGTCCCCGTCGGAATGACGTTGCTCGAGTGGCAAGGATGGCGCACACCAGGCAGATATCTTTTTCAGTTGCGAGTGGTCGACGAACATGGTTTGCGGCTTACT
>JBGSJB010000740.1:0-8084 GCA_041742175.1 Pirellulaceae bacterium | reverse complement strand
CCTGCGAGATCGGATCGAATTTGTGGTTGTGACATCGGGCGCATCCTGTTGTTAAGCCCAAGAAGGCGGTGCCAGTCGCATTCACCATGTCGGCAAGTTCGTCTTGGCGTTGCATCAGTCCCAGTAGCGCGTCCTGCCCTTTCACAATGTCATTCGGTCCAGCCACCAGAAACCCAGTACCCACCGGCTCGCTCAACGCATCGCCCGCAATTTGCTCGCGGACAAATCGATCGTACGGCTTGTCGTCATTGAAAGCTGCGATCACCCAGTCGCGATACGGATAAGCGTTCGGTCGCTCGCGATTCGTCTCATAGCCGTTCGTCTCGCCGAATCGAATCAAATCCAACCACAGCGACGCAAACCGCTCGCCGTACCGCGGACTCTCCAGCACACTGTCGACCAATCGTGACCAACTCTCCTCGCTCGTGTCATCGATAAATGCACTGACTTGTTCAGGCGTCGGTGGCAAGCCATGCATCACTAAATAAAGTCGTCGAATCAATCGCCGCTTCTCCGCCGTCGCAGACATCGCCAACCCGGCCGCTCGCAAACGTTGCTCAACAAAACTATCGATCGGATGCGTACACTCGGACTTCGGAACGTCAGGTCGCTGCACAGCTTGAAACGACCAATGCTGTGGCTTCTCTTCAGCTAAAACAGCCTGCGCTGCGGACCATTGTTGCGAATCATCAATCCACCGCCGCAGCAACTCGACATCTGCGCTTTCCAGCAGCTCGGCGTCAGGCGGCATCTGCAACTGCTTATCGCTGGTGCTCACGCGTTCGATCAGATGGCTCTGCGAACTATTCCCCGGCCGAATCACCGCTTCGCCGGAATCACCGCCGCGAAGCGCGTCGACCAAACTATCCAATCGCAACTTCGACTCTTGAACATCAGACCCATGACACGCGACGCAATGTTCTTCGAGAATCGGAAGCACTTGCGTTTCAAAATCGATCAAGACAACCTGCGCGCACGCGAACCTCGAACTAAACCAAAGGAACGCGCATGCAATCTGCAGATAACGCATGATTGAAATCTACTTCGGTGGGATGGCCAGCCACAGCGCGTCGCTCGTAGGCCGCAAGCAAGCCAGTCGTGCAAAGGTAGGCTAAGCAAAGGAGGGAACCGCTCGATTATAGTCCAATCTGCTATGTAGCGAACGAAACGCCGTCACCGTCTCGTCACCACCACTTCACCGTCGTCGCGCAGTTCTACTAAATTCCCATTTCAGACAATCTGTCTGCGATCTGCGAAAGCGTCAAAGTCAACTGCGGATGCTTGGCTTCAAAATCCTCAATCAAGCTCTGCAAGCGGCCTGTCACAGGTGGTGCTTCCTCAGTCGCCGACTCTCCGCTCAACTCTGAATCGTCGGTAACATTGCTTGCAACCGTTCGATCAAGAGCTGATTGAATATCACCCAAAACGGTCTTGAGCGCTCGCAGCGCGTCTTCATCCAACTCCGGATGGTTCACCAAATCCGCATGCAGCTTCGTGAGTGTTCGAGTCAATTCTTCAGAACTCATGGTCTCGCCAATCTTCAAAACTATCCGCCAGTGCACTCTTCGATCCGAACCTTCACGCAGTTCGCGACCACTACTAAGTCTAACCTAACAGCCACAACGCTTCTCGTACTCGTGCTCAATGAAATGGTACTCGTACTCGTACTCGATCGAGTACCGGCCGAGCCTGAGTAAGAGCCTGAGTACGAAAATCATCGAAATCCGGTAGGTTGCACACCGCGCAGCAAAACGGCCACTATCGCGTAAACGTTGTCACCGCTGTATTGGACTGCGGATCGCGAACTGTAACAGAGTAGGCGTCGACTTTCAATCAACAGGTCGTCGATTGACGACTGAAAGTCGCCACCGCTTATTTCGCCGCCTGAGCCTAGGTCTTTGGTTAGCGCGATTGAATTGATATGATCATTATCGTTTGTGACTTGGCACAGGAGAAGCGTTCTATGAATTTCAAGCCAGAGGGATACACCTCAGTCGCTCCGTACCTCACAGTGAACGGTGCGCAGGACACCATCGATTTCCTTATTCGCGTGTTTGATGCGACACCATTGCGAATGATCCCAGGTGCCGCCGGCAAACTTGCTCACGGAGAGGTCGCATCGACGATACCGTTGTTATGCTCACCGACGCCCTAGAAGCCTGGCCAGCTAATCCAACCCATGTGCACATCTATGTCGAAGACGTAGATGCTATTTTCGAGCGAGCCGTTGCCTCAGGAGCCACCGTAGTAAAAGAACCGGTGCAAGAAGGCGATACTGACAAACGCGGCGGATTCATGGACGCGGGTGGAACCACGTGGTGGGTAAGTACCCAAGTTGAATAGCGCGTAACAAAGCCACAATCTCGGCGAAGCCACTGAACGCAACCTCGACGCGATTGGGACCTACCTTGGTCCCTTCGTTTTGTGGGATGAAAGTGTGTTCATACTCTCCGTCTTGATCGGCCATGCCTCGAGCCAGGCGCCCACTGTCTGGCTGGAAGTCTCGTACTCGATCGGTTGCACCCGAGCGAGTACGAAACACCGTATCACTTCAAAACACGGCCACCGCTATCGCGTAAAAGTTGTCACCGTTGTATTTGACTGCGGATCGCGAACTGTAACGGAGTTATCTCCCGCGAGCGATACATCCAATTTCCGTTGGCCGCCCGAGCTGTACTCGGTGCCCTGAACTTGATAACCGCTCGGCAAGAAATCGGACAGCAGCACGCGTCCGTCGGTCAAGTGAATCGCATAATTCAACGTGTAATTCTGTCGCGGAATCGGATTGGTCAGCTTGTTGATATAAGCCACCGAAGCTGGTCCAAAAGACGACCGTTGAGCGGAATAGGAGGGCGTTGGAGCCGAATAAGTTGGCGGTGGCATGTAAGCCGGAGTCATAGGCATTGGCCGCATCGGTGCCACAGGTGCGTAAGTCGGAACGCCGCAGCCACATTGAGCGTGAGCCGCGCCCGCCATCAATGCCAACCCCAAAAACGCAATCGCTGCAGTCTTCATGTCAATCTCCTCGGTGAAAAAGTGTGAACCCAGCGAACTCATCTTAGCAGCGGTACGCCGCACGTGAAAGCAACCCCCTACAAGCCTTCGAGGTGAAGTTCGACTCCGCTTTCGAAGAAACCGCAGTCCAGCGTGGCTCGCCGCGTTCAAATCAAACCGATCCGCGCCATGCCCATTTGACCCGAATCATTTCGATCCGAACGAGCCGATGGAATCAATGCAAGTTCGCTTCAAATTCGGTTGAGCAGTCACCACTGGCGCAACCGGCAAAGACTGCAACCTCCGCAGACTCATGTGAGCTTTAAGGCTCAATTGATGAATTGCGATCTGCCAGTTTGATTCCCAAACGATCTATGAGCAATGATTGAACGTCTTATTTCGCCCCCATCGAGATTCTAAGACATCAACGCCTGCGGTTCCTGCAAGCCACATTAAGATGAGGGGCACATGATCGGATTCACTCTGAGCAATGACGGTCGCCGTTGGCATCTCCATCGCCGACGATTGTCACAAACGCTAATAACGCTCACTCATGTCGCGTGTGCACGTTTGCACCCGCTATACGAGTGCACCCGCTATACGAGCGTATTCACAAGCGGGTCTCGTCAAAGCAGCAGCCCGACTGGAAGCCCGCTCGCAATCTTTCTTAGTACTTCGGTCGAATCACAAGGCTTTTAAGGACGCGCTTCAGAGCGATCTACGCCTACTTCACTACTGTCCACCAAAACCGACGATCAATTCGTCACTTCATACGTTACATAATTACAACTCTTCACATTAATCTCCGGGATTTAAAATGAACTTGGTTAAGAATCTGAAACAGAGAACGTTCTTCGCATTGCTGCTTGCAAGCTGCATCGCTGCCTGCTTGTATCTAGGTGTTTTCGCGATGCGAGCATCTTCCGTTACTCAGGTAGGAGGTCCGGTTTTCAGTCAACTGGTGGGCGGTCGCGACATCATCGCGGACATCTTACCTCCACCACACTACATCATTGAATCGTTTGCACGTACCGCTGAACTGCTTCAGACCTCAAGCGAAAAAGAACGCGAGCCGCTAATTGCTGCACTAGCAAATCTAAAAACTCAATACTTAGAGTCTCAAGCCCGCTGGCAGCAATTTCACAATGCGCAGTCGAACGCACCGCGATCAGCATCGCTTATCGCCAACGACCAAACGCTTAAGTTGTACGATTCCTTGCTGGTCAAATCACACGCGCCGGCGATGCTTTTCTACGATGAACTTGAACGCCGGTTTATCCCGGCGATCCGCGCAGGTGATATCGGAGAAGCGACGGAGGTATTCAGCCAAGTGCTAAGACCTGCTCACGATAAGCATCGCGCAGCAATCGATGAAACTGTCACACATGCCAACCAATACAACCAAGCAGTCGAAGAGATCGCCAAGCGTGAAGCCGCTAAGGTAAACACAGCTTTTACAGCACTGCTAGCGATCGTGTCCATGTGCTTTGTAGGTATCGGCATCTACGTTATCCGATCTATGAACCAAGTCGACCGCAGTATGGGAAAACTGAACAGCCAACTCAAGGCCATCGATGAATCCCAAGCGACCATTGAGTTTAAGCTAGACGGGACCGTCGTATCGGCGAACCAGAAATTTCTTGGTCTGCTAGGATACAAACTCGATGAAATAGTAGGCAAACATCATAGTATTTTCGTCGACCCCAAGCATGCAAATACTCAAGAGTATCGTCAGTTCTGGAGCGAGCTCGCATCAGGGAAGGTTCATGTCGCCGAGTATAAGCGACTCAAAAAGGACGGTAGCGAAGTCTGGATTCAAGCGTCCTACAATCCAATCTTGGATTGGAAAGGTAAGCCTATCAGTGTGGTGAAGTTTGCCTCGGATATCACGAACTTGAAACTGACTCTCGCCGATTACATTGGCCAACTGCAAGCGATCGGGAAATCCCAAGCAGTGATTGAGTTTGATCTCGAAGGAAACGTGCTCACCGCTAATGCCAACTTTCTTGATACGCTGGGATACAAACTGGATGAAGTTAAAGGCAAGCACCACAGCCTGTTTGTAGAACCGGCATATGCAAACAGCGCTGAGTATCGTCAGTTCTGGAGTGACCTTCGCGCCGGAACTTTCCAGTCTGCGCAATTCAAACGCCTTGGCCGCGGTGGCAAAGAAGTCTGGATTCAAGCGACCTACAACCCGATTTCCGATATGAATGGACGTGTCTTCAAAGTTGTTAAGTATGCCACGGATGTGACCGCAGCGAAGATGCAAACCTCTGAGTTCGAAGGGCAAATTGCAGCTATCGACAAAGCCCAAGGAACTATTGAATTCAACCTGGACGGAACAATACGCAAGGTGAATTCAAGCTTCCTGCAAGCCGTGGGCTACACGTCGGACGAAGTCGTAGGCAAACATCACAGCATGTTCGTCGAGCCAGCCTACGCAGAAAGCCGCGAGTATCGCAGTTTCTGGAATGACCTGCGCGATGGCAAGTTCTGCTCCGCACAATTCAAGAGGATCGGCAAGAATGGCAAGGAGGTCTGGATTCAAGCAGCGTACAACCCCATCTTTGATCTCGATGGTCGTGCATGCAAAGTTATTAAGTATGCGACCGATATCACTTCAGCAAAACGACTCGAAATCGAATCGCAAACGCGCGAGCAGCAACAAGCGGAAAATGACCGCAGAACAGCCGAAGAACTCCAAAATAAGGTCGCCGCCATATTGCAAACAGTTAATGCAGTCGCGGACGGAAAGTTTGATATCGAAATTCCGAACCTGGGCGATGACGCGATCGGTCAAGTCGCGTCGGCACTTAGCCAAGCGGTAACTTCGATGCGCTCCGCACTCGGCGAAGTGCGTGATGTGTCCGGCACCGTGTCTTCTGCAGCTGAACAACTCAACGCTGTATCGCGCGAAATCACCGCAGGTGCTCAAACTCAAGCCTCCAGCCTCGAAGAAACCGCAGCCAGCTTGGAAGAGATCACATCAACCGTAAAACAGAATTCTGATAACGCTCAACAAGCTCGTCAATTAGCAAACGGGTCTCGCGATGTTGCCGAAAAAGGCGGTAACGTGGTTAGCGAAGCCGTTCAAGCGATGGGTGAGATCAATCAGTCATCAAAGAAGATCGCTGACATTATCACCACCATCGATGAGATTGCATTTCAAACAAATCTGCTGGCACTCAACGCAGCCGTCGAAGCGGCGCGAGCGGGCGAACAAGGTCGCGGTTTCGCGGTGGTCGCTGCCGAAGTTCGCAACTTGGCACAGCGCAGTGCAAGTGCTGCCAAAGAGATCAAAGCACTCATCCAAGACTCCGTACGAAAAGTCGAGAACGGTACGGACTTGGTAAATCGCTCCGGTCAAACACTCAGCGAAATCGTTAACTCAGTCAAGCGAGTGACCGACATTGTCTCGGAAATCGCTGCCGCTTCCAAAGAACAATTGGTGGGCATCGAGCAAGTGAACAAAGCGGTATCGCAAATGGACCGCGTTACCCAAGCCAACGCTTCGCAAACCGAAGAGATGTCAGGCACAGCAACGTCGCTGCTTGCTCACTCTGTTCAATTGCGAGACCTCGTCGGGCGATTCCAACTGGATGCGACCAGTAAGCAAGTGAAGCGCAACACTCAGGCGAACAAAGAATCAGGTACTTCACATCGTTCACCAAGTAAACCACTGGTACCTGCTCCAGCTCCGATTAGCTTCGACTCGGTCGCAGTTGATGGCGGCGTCTTAGAGTTCTAAAGACTTTTCGTGTAATCACATCATTTAATCTCTTAAGCGCGTTCAGTCATTTGCGACTGAACGCGCTCTTCACTTAAGTTGCAATGCAAGCACAGAGCAGCCGTTCAGGTTTGAGGGCTCTCCGATGTGCCGCATCAATCACTTCAATGCTTCTCTGCGCACCCCACCATCGGCTTGCACCGCAGGAAGACCAGCAACTCATTGATTGTCGGAGCAACGTCTATATTCTCGACATCCTTCAGCTTGACACCTGATCGAATGTTCCTGCCCCAAAGCATACAGATGCGTAGCTTTGCAACATCATGGAAAATCCTTGGGCACAGACATGCGAATAATCTCTTCGTGAAAATGATGTTAACTTCAGGGGAACTTTTGAGATCTTCTGATAATTGCGCCTTCAAACTTTGCTTCACCAAGGGTTTTCACTCGGAGTGCTGCAAACTCAGCGCAATCAGCGACTCGTCAGTGCGGACAAAGATGGTGCCATTGGATGCCGCCAAGGAGGACACAACGCGTTCGTTCAAATCGTTTTCAGCGACTACCGTCCAGTGCTCATCATTCTTGATCACTGTCGTTCGACCACTCGTTTCCGTAACGTAGATGTAGTCTTCACTGGCAATCATCGACGACTGAAGCGATCCTACCCCGCGCACTTCTTTAAGCACTCGGCCGCTAGCCGGGTCGTAGCAACGGTAGATTCCTTCGTCGGACACAACATGCAACTTGCCCTTCGAAAGTAATGGCGAAGTCATGTAAGGTATCCCTTTGATGGCTTTCCAAGCGATCGTCGGTGGACTCGAAGCGGTTGCTTGATGCGAGTTCATTCCGATAGCGAAGAACTGATTGTCACGGCCACCGCAAACGAAAGCGAGATCACACTGCTCACAGGCAACAATCGATGAGACCGTTTTTGACCCCGGACCATCGATCTCCCAAATCGTCGCACCGGTTTCACGATCGTATGCAGCCGTTTGTTCTGCTCCTGAAAGTAGCAATGCTGGTCGGTTGTGAATGGAGCAGAGTTGAGGAGTCGAGTAGGAACGAACTCGCTTGGTACGAGGGACTTTCCAGACGAGTTCTCCAGAGCGCTTATCGAGTGCGGCGACGAATGCATCGGGCCCATCTTGTAGGCCGCTGAGAAAAATCCGATCGCCATCTAGCACTAGATTGGAACAGAAACCATGAGATGCTTCAAACGTACCAACACGCTTCGTCCAAGCTTTATCACCTGCGAAATCGATCGCTGTAACTTCCAAGCCACCGTTGACCAGAAAGACCACATACACATGCTTCCCATCCGTGACAGGAGTTGCTGAAGCCGGAGAGTTGTCGCGATGCA
>JBGSJB010000739.1:0-2969 GCA_041742175.1 Pirellulaceae bacterium | reverse complement strand
TGTTGCCGCATGACCGACGGAACAACTTCAGGATGAAAGAATGATTCATTGCGGACTTCAATTCGCTGCGCCGCTTCCAAGACGATGGGCAGCGCGGTTTCGCTATCGAGGCTGGGCACTTGTACCAAATGAAATCGGTCGGCCAGCGCACGATCGCGTCGACGCAAGATAGCCAATTCTTCCGGTGTCGCTTCGACAACGATGCGAACGCGATGCTCTGACAGATAACCGCGAAGGACATCTGCTGCACTCAAGCTGCTATCGCGCGTTCTTCCGGCTGAGAAAAAAGTAACGAGATCGTCAAAGTACAGTACGTGATCGCGTTTGGTCGCTTCGCGCAGAATCGCTAGCCACCGTTGTTCCCATTGTCCGAGAAACGACATGCCGCTGATCAGTCGCTGCGGCGAGACCCACCAGACTTGAGGGCGGTTGCCTTTCGCTTCACGAAACCGTTCCGCGCGCCGCTTGACGCACTCGCGAAGAATTGCTGACTTCCCCGACGACATTTGGCCGACGATCATGACGCCTTGGCGATCATCGCGCTGCAACATGCGATCGACTTCGTTGACAATTCGATCGCGTCCAATCACAGGCGAAAAATCAGCGACAAGGTCATCCAGGCACTGACCCACTTTGTGCAGTTCGTCGCTGCCGCTCGTCTTCGCTCCACCAAAGATGGCTGCCAGGATGTTCTTCGGGCGCTTTTCGGTCTTAACAACGTTATCAATTTCAATCTCAAGCGGCTCGATCCATAGGTCCCCTTCAACGCTTACCGACGTCAGCAGGGATTCTTGTCGCTGTGAAATTTTTTCTTGCGACCAATGCGAAAACACCGCTACCGCTCGTGATTCCAGTTCATCGAAGCGACTGATTTCGAACGGAGCATCGGGAACGGAAGGAGAAACCACTAAATAGCGCTCGAAGGCAGGTACAACAACCAACAAGACTTTCCAACGCAACGTGCGATCACGGAGCACCAACGTCAACTTCATGACTTTGGTTGTCGCTTGAGCATCGTACAGCCAAGGGGAAAGGAGATGCGATTTGCCTTCGCGAACCCATTCGCCAGCCGCCTTTCGCATCTTGCTGGAAAGCTTCGATAGCGCGGTGCTCAACAGCGGATCGCGCGTCACAATCTGTGTTCCGCTCAGCGGTCGGCAAACGAAGACACTGCGTCCTTCCTCGCGTTCAACGGTTACGTAAGCGGAAAATGTCAGTCGCATAGATGCTTCAACAAGGTTGTTTTACTGTTCTAAATTCCAATCGCTGAATCCGATGCGGGCCGCCATCGGAATTTCCGTGAAGCCGATGGCGCGCCACAAGGCTTGTTCGTGAGCTCTACGAATCAACGAGAGCAAGGCTTCGCTGATTTTGCCTTGCGCCCACTGCACTTCCTCGCCGAGTGGATCTTGAATGGTGTGTGTGTTCATCATAAAGGTTCGACGAGGATCCAGTTCCGATCCCGCGATCGGCTCCAGCCAATTACTTGCCAACTTGACATCCGCCAACTTACATTCTTCAACGCTGACACGAATACGAATGCGGCGTTTTGCACCCGCGACACGTGGATCGACAAAGTGCAGAATGCCACCTTCATTCTCTAACCAGCTGCCTACCCCTTCACCCTGAATCTGAATCGCGAATCCGAGCCCCTGAGCCAAGTCCTGCGCGAATTTTGCGGAATCTGAGTATTGATAAGCGGCGCACAGCAATGTGCCCTCGCCTTCAGAGCCATCGGTTGAGTTCCGCAATTGGACGTCCGGCTGCTCATCCGAGTTGGGGCGCGTTGTTCGCAAGACATATTCTGTAGACTTCCAAGGGTTCTCATTCGCAAGTTGTCGGTAACTCCTCCACAGAATTTCGAGATAGAGCGGCGACTTGCCCACAACGATCAAGGTCACCAAGTTGCTGGATGTGGTTCGACCTTGTAGCGCATTTTCTGTCGCTTCCCGCAACGCAGTCTGCAGCCGCTGATGCATCGACGTCCAATCCGACCACTCGATCGGTTTGTTCGCATACCATTCGAGCAACAGCCGAATGTGTTCGGATTGAATCTCGCTTGCGACTCGCAGCAAGGCTTCGCGAATCTGCGTACCACTTTCGACCAACGATTGGCCAAGTTGCAATTGATTGCGAAATGCCGATAGGCGTCGCGGGCCTTGCGCGCTTTTCAGCCGCTTCTCAATCAAGCTATTCTGACGCTTCTGACGCTCGATATCATTTTCCAAATCATGCAACGGTGCGCAAGCTCGCGCCAGTAGCGCCATGCGACCGAGTTTCTGCCATGCATTGATGACACTCGCCTGCGACTCTTTGAGCTCGCGTGTCGACTTCGATAACTGCTGCGCGTCGATCTTGATTTTGCCTTGAACCGCATCGACAACGTATTTCCAACGAAACTCTCGCGATGCATCGCATAACTTATCCGCCAACGGAATCGTGACCAGTTGCTCGATCGCGCGACGGAGCGGCCTTGCGCCGTAGCGAGGCTGGAAACCAACTTCGCTGAGTAAATCAATCGCAGCAGGTGTAAACTCCAGCGCCGCATCTTTGTACTTCAATCCAGGGCGGCCCTTGAGCAGATCCGTTTCGCGAATTGCGATTCTGCGAACAACATCGGGCGGCAAAGGACGGAAGGGAACGATCCGGTCGATGCGCCCCAGCAGCTCGGGCCTTACAAATCGTTGCACCTCGCGTTCGAAATGCGACCGCCACTCGGCTCCATCCAATTCGCCAAAGCCAAATGCATTCTCTTTGTAAGATTCGACGCCGAGATTGCTAGTCATGATGACCACTGCGTTGCGAAAATCAGCCAGCCGTCCTTGCGAGTCGGTCAATCGACCTTCGCCCAACAACTGCAACAACATATCAAACACCGCTGGGTCAGCCTTCTCGAATTCGTCGAGCAATACGACAGAGAACGGCTGTTCGCGAATGGGAGATGTCAACGTTCCATCACCATCGCCGGG
>JBGSJB010000738.1:0-3258 GCA_041742175.1 Pirellulaceae bacterium | reverse complement strand
GCGATTGAAGACAGGTCGGTGCCTTGGGAGACCGTCGAGCTGGAAATGGTTGATCGTATTCGCAACACCATTCTTAAGAAGGAATTTCAGCGAACTGCGACAATCGTCATGCGCAATCGGCAAGAGTTCATGCAGCTAATCTATGCCGCATCCCATGACTTACAGGAACCTCTACGCACGCAGCTTAATTACCTCGATCTGCTACAAGAAGAATTGGTCGACACAGCACACGCCGACTGGCTACGTTATGTCGGCCGTGCAAGCGGCGCCGTGCAGCGTATGCAAGCACTGATCTCTGACCTGCTCGACTACGCCAGCCTCGGTACTGAAACGAAACGCGAGCCGCTTAACCTTAACGCAATTATCGAAGAAGTTCGCGACGACTTGACGCAGGTTATCAACGAGAAAGCGGCCAGTATCGAAGTCGGTCGCTTGCCCAAGGTGAAAGCAGCCCCAGCGGAAATGAAACAACTCTTCCAGAACCTACTAAGCAACGCTCTCAAATATGTGAAGGTAGGTACGGCACCGCACATTAAGATTGATCACAAGCGGGAAGATCATTTCGTCGTATTTTCGATCAAAGATAATGGCATTGGAATCGAGCCGATTCATTTTCAAAAGATCTTTCTGATGTTCCAACGACTGCATGGCAAGGAACAATTTGAGGGTACCGGCATTGGATTGGCTCTCTGTCAAAAAATCGTTGAGAACTATGACGGAAAGATTTGGGTAACCTCCAGCTTGGGAAACGGCAGCACGTTTTGGCTAAAATTTCACGATTCGATTCTTGCATAGGAAGCGTATTTCATGGCTGAAAAACTGAATTTGGTTTTACTGATTGATGACAACGAGGATGACAACTTCTTTCATCGGCGAGCGATTGAAAGTTCTGCTTCGGTAGCGTCGATTGATATTTGTGTCGATGGGAGCGATGCACTCGATTACCTTCAGAATCGCGGCAAGTACAAAGAGACAAGAACAACATTCCCGCGTCCTGACTTGATCTTCCTTGATATCAACATGCCAAAAACTAACGGTTGGGAATTTCTACAAGAGTATGCATTGTTGGACAAGTGCTTTGTTGGTGGTCCAATCGTAATCATGCTTACCACTTCGTTGAATCCGATCGACAAACGAAGAGCGGAGCAGTGCGAGTTGGTGCGCGAATTTATGACGAAGCCGCTCAAGCAACAAACGTTCCTCGAGATCCTCCAAAAACACTTCCCCGCGATTTTGTTAGGGCTGGCGGTCGTCTCGGCGGGAATCTGAGTCCCTCTGTACACGAACTGCCGTTGGTGCCAATAGGTTGCCGATTGAGACTGCCAAGTGTGATAAGACGACAAGGCGTTCACCTGATTTTGACGTTTGATCGGCTCGCTTCAGGCATTATTTCGATTGATTACTAGACGTTGAACATTGCGGCCGATATTGTGATTGACTGCGAGCACGTCATCGACAAACGGCGTTGGTCTGCATTTTCAAACTCACACTTTGTACACTTCGTTATTCGTAAAGGGGCCAAGATTGAGAACTATCTATGCCCAGCTCATATTGTTCGTTTGCCTGTCCTCGAGTGGCTATGCGCAACTGCAACTTGTTTGCGAGCCATCACCAGTGAAGGGTGCGGTCGTGGGACCGACCGGCGATCCGGTTCCCGGTGCTAGAGTTGTGGTTCGAAACGATCCTTACTGCGTCGATATTGAATGGAAAGCGTCGCGACCGGAGGAGAACGATCTGCTCGGTGAAGCCACGACCGATGCCGCTGGGCGATTCAAAATCGATTGGAAAGTTCACAAAGTTTCGACGATCGAAAATGCAAACGTTCAAGGACAGCTACTGGTGTTCGCGCCCGGTCATGCGATTGGCTTTCGAAGCTTCTCGATGTGGCATCCGCAGAACTTTGAAGTCAAGCTAAAGGATGAAGTGGAGCATGAAGGCACGGTGCTTGACGATCAAGGACAGCCGCTTGCCGATGCCGAAGTTCTACTCGACTGCATCTACAAAGATCCCTCCATGATCCATTTCGTCAGTTCGAACTCGGAGGTGACCTGCCTATTACACAGTTCCTTGAGACCTCGCGTGCGAACGGATCAAGCAGGTGTCTATCGCATCCCAGGACTAGCCTCAAAGCAGATTGTGCTGTTGCAAGTTCACCACCCCAAATTCCGGTCTATCCGTAGCTTGCAACCTGTCGATGACGCATCACCGACTGAGATCGAACCCGGCCCAGAAGGCAATCCGTTCGGCGAATGGCACAGCCACTATGGCCGACCGATACGAATGCCTTCGGAACAGAAACTGGTAATGACGGCGATTGATCAAGCGACGAAGAAACCGATCGAGGGTTTGGAAGTATGCAGTTTCTTTTCTGGCTCAGCCACACGCACTGACCAAGATGGCAAGTTCGAGTACTTCCCGATGCCCAAGGAGTACAGGCGACAACACAATGAACTGGTCGTTCGCATGCCCGGCCAAAAGACTTGGACACCAGTGGGAGGCCGCGCCGCGACGACAGATAATCCCACGCGGCTGCTCGTGCCCAAACTACGAACCATTGTGGGCACGGTCGTTGACGACCGAACAAACCGCGGCGTTGAAGGTGTAGCCGTCTATATTGGTCGTCCCGAAAGCCCAAGTTTCAATGCAACTTACACCGACAAAGAAGGGAAGTTCAGTCTCACAACATTCTCGTCACGCGTTAGTGTCTCGCTCAACGGACCGAAACTGGGCTATGTCCTTCCCGTTCGAAAACAAACTAATGCTGCTGACGAATCTTCAGGTAAAGTCATACCCGAAATCCACACTCGTCAAGCGACCTTCCGAGGCGACGAGGACAGCGCGGAGTTACATTTTGCTTTGCCTCGCTGTCCAAAAGTGCGAGTGCGGATTGTGGACTCAACGGGCAAGCCGGTTGCCAAAACGATTGCGCAGATGTCTGCTAATTACTCATTCACTTTACCAGTATCCTCGACCGAGAGCGGCGAAGATGGAATCGTTGAGTTTGATATCGACCGACCGATTATTCACTCTTCGGTCTGGGTTGCCAGCGCTATCGGAGTTGGCATAATTGCAATCAACGGCATGCCTGATGAAGTGCCCACTCTGAAGCTTGAGCCCGCGATTCCCATCAAGGGACATCTAACCATTGAGGATCGCGAAGGCAACGTCCGCGACGCAAGCGACATTCAGATTTATGGAGAACTTGCTGATCCGAAAGCTTGGTCCCAAATAAGCCTTGCGACAACCGACAAGACAGGA
>JBGSJB010000737.1:0-5014 GCA_041742175.1 Pirellulaceae bacterium | reverse complement strand
GTTTCTTCAATGGTCAGTCGACGCATGCGCGAGCTCTCGCGATCGCCAAGCTCGCGATGGAGTCCGATTCCCAATCGCTAGATGATTCGATCGCGAAGTGTTACGCAAAGATCCTGGCGCGCGACCCCGCGGACGACGAGTTGAGTGCGTGCGTCGAGCATTGGAACAAAGTGAAAGCGTCGCTTGCACAGCAGCACTTTGAACGCGTGTCGCAACCGCTGGAGGTTCGGCGCGAAGCGGTGGAAGAGAACACCGGGGAGCGATTTTCGTTTAGCGAGAAACTTTACAGCAACGCTGATTTTGTGAGTGACTTGCAAGCGGCGGATGTCGATGCGGCGACGCTGGCGCTGGCCGATATCTGTCTGGTGTTGTTGAATTCCAACGAGTTCGCTTTTGTCTACTGAATCGCGGAGATGCGTTATGACTAAGTTGAGTCGAGGGCCGGCCGCAGTGCAGCGACGCGAAGCACTGTTCGGAATGGGCACTTCTTTGGGGGCTGTCGCGCTGAATGCGTTCTTGCTGAGTGAATCGTTGCGCGGTGAGGAAGCAGGCACAGCGAGTGTCAAATCGCATTTTAAGTCGAAGGCGAAGAACTGCATCTTTTTGATGATGGAAGGAGGCCCATCGCACATCGATACGTTTGATCCGAAACCCAAGTTGGCTGAGTTGCATCTGCAAGAGTTCACGCGCGGTGGTCAGCAGAAATCGGCGATGGAAAGCGGCAAGCGGTACTATGTGCAGAGTCCCTTCAAGTTTCGCAAGGTTGGCAACTGCGGCGCGGATATGGCTGAGAATTGGGAGCACCTGGCGCGGGTCGCTGACGAGTTGTGTTTTTATCGCGGATGCCAAGTCGATAGCGTGAATCATCCGACGGCCATGTATCAAATGAACTGTGGCAATCGATTTGGCGGCGATCCGGCGCTAGGGGCTTGGGTCAATTACGGACTTGGCTCGGTCAATCAGAATTTGCCGGGCTTTATCGTGTTGCCGGAGGTTAGTTACCCGCAAGGAGGTTCTGCGAACTGGAGCAACGGTTATCTGCCGGCGGGATTTCAAGGAACGCCGCTACGCCCGAAGGGTTCGCCGATTCTTGATTTGCAGCCGCCGCCCGGAGTGAGTTTCGAACGGCAACGCATGAACCTCGACTTGTTAGCGAAGCTGAACGGCGCGCACGCTCAACAGCATCGAGACCACGCGGCGCTCGCGACGCGAATGGACAATTATGAACTCGCGTTTCGGATGCAAATGCAAGTTCCCGAAGTGCTGGATCTGTCGGGTGAAGACGCTAGGACTCAAGCGGAATACGGGATCGGTTCGCCGGCTACCGATGCGTTTGGACGCAAGTGTCTGCTGGCGCGGAAGTTGGTCGAGAAAGGAGTTCGGTTCATCCAGTTGTACAATGGCACTTGGGACAGTCACGATTACATTGCGCGAGCGCATGGCAATCTAGTTCGTGGAGTTGATCAGCCGATCGCTGCGCTCATAGGCGACTTGAAACGTCGCGGATTGCTTGACAGCACTTTGGTGGTTTGGTGTGGTGAGTTTGGACGCACACCAGACAACGGCGTGCGCGGAGGGACGGCTTACGGCCGCGACCACAATCCCAACGCGATGACTGTGTGGATGGCAGGCGGCGATGTGAAGGCTGGGCACATGATTGGCGCGACGGATGAACTGGGGATGAGCGCGGTTGAGAATGTGCATCACGTGCGGGACTTGCATGTCACTTTGCTGCGGTTGCTCGGTCTGGATGATAACAAGCTAACGTTTTACCACGCGGGCCGCTTCAAGCAGCTCAGTCAATTCGGCGGGAAAGTGATCGAAGAGTTGCTAAGTGTTTAGCGAGTTTGAGTTGGCTGTTCGTTTGGGAGCAGAAAACTCAAGTGATGAGCGAAGTGAATGAGCTGCAACTGTTCTGCCGAGCGTTTGTCCATTGGGCCGAAGATTGGCGAGGGATGCATTTCGCCTTGATGGCATTTGAAACGCTCAATCGATTCCTTAAGTTGCTCGACCGCCTGCGTGTCACTGTCCGTACTTCGATAGATCGTCGAAGCGAAAGTCGGATTGCCCGCGGGCATTTTGCCTTCTGCCAACATCTGCTTGAATTTCCGCGGACCGATGGTGTTCCGGAGAATCGCTGCGATGCATCGCATGACTAGCGGCGGCGTCGGAAATCCTAAAACTGGGTAACTGATCCAATCATTCAAGTGCTTCGCATTCTGTTCAAGATTCCATTTGCCTGCGGCAACGTAACCGCACGTGGCCAATCGATTCAAGTCGGCAAGCACTTCATCCCAATTTTCGAATTTGATTTCTCGTCGCTGGACCATCTGAGTCTCCTAAATGACTGATTTCTAAGCTGCTTGGTTCTACGCTACTTGCGCTCTTGCGACGCTTTCGCACTGCAATCGAAAGGAATGTTTGCTAGACTGCATGACCCTACAACTACGAGAGAGCATACGAGGAGAAATGCGATGCATCAATGGATCAAATTGTCGCTGGCCTTGATGGCCTGTGCAAACTGCGGGCTCACTGCGACCGCGCAGCAACCAGCGATTAAGCTATCAGAGTTCATCTATGAGACCGCGCCGTTTCCTTCTTGCCACGCCAGCACGATTGCTGAAAACGCCGACGGCAGACTCGTTGCGGCTTGGTTCGGCGGAACGGACGAAAAGGATCCCGATGTCGGAATTTGGTTTGCAACGAAGAGCGACCAGAAGTGGTCCGCGCCTGTTGAAGTCGCCAACGGTGTGCAGTTCTTGCAGGCCGATGGAACGGCGGTCAGACATCCGTGCTGGAACCCAGTTTTGTTCCAACCGGCTAGTGGACCGCTGATGTTGTTCTACAAAGTTGGACCAACGCCAAGTTCTTGGTGGGGCATGCTGATGACCAGCGACGATGGCGGTAACACCTGGTCGCAGTCGCGTCGATTGCCGGAGCAGATCGATGGTCCAGTGAAGAACAAACCGATTCAATTGCCCAGCGGCGAGATTCTGTGCGGGTCAAGCACCGAGCACGACGGTTGGCGAGCACATTTCGAAATCACTGCGGACCTTGGTAGAACTTGGAAACGAATCGGACCGGTCAACGATGGCAAAGAATTCAGCGCGATTCAACCAAGCATCCTGTCGTTGGGCGACGAGCGACTGTTATCTGTCGGTCGCACGCGTCAAGGCAAAGTGTTTCAGATCGCTTCGAACGATTCTGGTAAGACTTGGGGCAAGATGGAAGCCAGCCAGCTACCCAATCCGAACTCGGGAACCGATGCTGTGACTCTTAAGGACGGTCGGCACCTGATCGTTTACAACCACACCGCCAAAGGTCGTTCGCCGCTGAATGTCGCAGTGTCGCAAGACGGAAAGCAGTGGCAAGCCGCTGCGGTACTTGAGAATGAACCAGGTGAGTACAGCTATCCAGCGATCATGCAAACCCAGGACGGCTTGGTGCATATCACTTACACTTGGAAACGCGAAAAAATTCGACATACCGTGCTCGACCCAGCTTTGATTCAGGCTAAGGAATTCGCCGATGGAAAGTGGCCGCAGTAGAACGCCGCTGAGTTTCCTCAATTACATGTGCCGGTGCCTGTGCCGCATCTGGCTCTGCTGCGCAGCCGGCCTGGCGATGTCTGCGCAAAACCTGTGCTGGTCGCAAACTCTGCTCAATGAACTTGTGACTGACGGAATCGAATTTCGCGAGGGCGTAACGGTAAAGTTGCCTGCTCCCGCGTTGGCAGGTGAACTGAACGAAGTACAGCTCGCGAAAGCAAAATCGCAGCTGTCCGGCAACGATGGCTGGGAACGCTTCACCCGCGACTCGATTGTTGCGCCGGTCACAATTAAGCTAGAGTACGTTACCGATGCCGCTGGAAATCGCGTCGGTCACAACGTCTACTCGGCGTTTGTTGTTCACGCGAAATTCGAGTCGCTCGACAACAAAGACTTCATGCAGCAAATTTTCGGCAAAGCGCCGTCAAGCGCCAACGCTGAAAGCGACACAGCAGATAATGCTGATCAAGTCGAGGAACTCAGCAGCGATGAACTCATTGCAGCCGGGATCTCAGTGCCAGCGCTAGATACACAAGCGGATACGAAAGTGACCTACTCCAAAGTCGCGTTCACGCTGCTGGACAAGATTCGCTTGAACGGCGTGTTGCGAGTTGAGCGCACGACGCGGTCTGGTTCGACGACGATCGCTTGGAAACTCGATCCCGCATTCGAATCCAACGACAAATGGAGCGGCACTTGGACACGAATCGACGACTTCGAGCACACTCCGCAGCCGTACCAGGGCTGGGGCGGTTACTTGAACGTAACTCGCGTTGGCGATTCGCCCGAAATATTGGTGCTGGAATCTCGTATGCTGTTGCATGAACCTGAAGAATGGTTCAACGCAAGCAACTTCGTCAGGTCCAAACTGCCGCTTGCCATTCAAGAAAGCGCCCGGAATTTTCGGCGGCGTCTTAAGGCGAAATAGCGAATCGTCAACCTGCACGCTTCCAATCGCGATATTGGCCGGAACGCGTTAGCCAAATGGCACCCACTTTGTAGCGGAACCGTCGCAAACCGTCCGGTGTTAACTTTAATTTTAGAAAAGTACCGGGCGGCTCGCGCCGACTCCGTTAACAAATAAACGCGCAGATAGTGCCATTACGTAAGCCTTTGGTTCCTGCCCTGCGGTTGTATACAAATTCTTGCCTCAAACAAGTACTCTCTTGGCTCAAACAAACATATCCTTCTTAACCAACAACTCGCCACGCCACTCGCTACTCGCCACTCGCTACGCGCCACTGACTACGCGCCACTGACTACGCGCCACTGAATACGCGCCACTGACTACGCGCCACTGACTACGCCAACGGCGTTCCGTACGACAGCCCAGGGTTGCGAGCGGAGCGAGCTACCCTGGGACAAAAGCGGCCCACCCAATTTACCCCAACGGGCAACGCTGTGAAGCATTTTTATGCGGCATTTTTGAGCTCGTGGGCTTTGATTTTTTTCTGTTCTGCAGGAGT
>JBGSJB010000736.1:0-10154 GCA_041742175.1 Pirellulaceae bacterium | reverse complement strand
TACCAGCGGATCAAAACAACGCTGACAACGAATTCTATGTTGTGTTCGATGAGCCTCCGGTGCGTCGTATTGTTCTGGTGAGTGAAGACCGCGATGCGACGCGACCGCTGGAGATCGCGGCTGCAGTTGCGCCGGACGGTCAAGCTCCTTCGACGGTTGATGTCGTGGCACCGGATCAGCTCGATTCGTTGATCTTGGATAACGGAGCACTATTGATTTGGCAGACGAATCTGCCGCAAGGTGATTTGGCGGGGGCGGTGAAGGATTATGTCAGTCATGGTGGGCAAGTGATTTTCTTCCCGCCGACAGGTGTCTTGTCGGGTATTGGTGGCGGCTCGGCGGAGTTTCTCGGAGTCAGTTGGGGCGAGTGGGTCGCGCGCGATGAGAATTCCAAGGTGATGGTTGAGAATTGGCGCGGTGATCAAGATTTGCTGGCTGCAACGCGCAGTGGAGCTGGGTTGCCGGTCGGACAGTTGGAAGTGCGTGGTTTTGCGAAGCTGAAAGGCGAAGCGTCGAAGTTGGCGACTTTGACAGGTGGTGATTCGTTGCTGTCGCGAGTTCCGACCGAGAAAGGCGGCGTTTACTTTTGCACAGTAGCTCCGTCGGGCGATTCATCCACGTTAGCCGCGAATGGTGTGGTATTGTACGCAGTTATCCAACGCGCGATCGATCAAGGCTTAAGCGCTCTGGGTAATACAACTTTGCGAGTCGCCGGCGCAACGGATGAACCGAGTGGAAATTGGCAACGCATTCAAACTGCTTTGAATAATGAAGAGCAGTTGTTGTCGACTGAGATGCCATGGCAAGCTGGTGTTTACCAAAGCGATGATCGCATGTTCGCAATCAATCGATCGATCGCTGAAGATCAACGCGACGTGGTCACCGATAAAGAGTTAACGCGTCTGTTCGATGGACTTGATTTCTCAAGGGTCGACGATTCCGCAGGAAGTCTCACAGGTTTAGTGCGTGAAGTCTGGCGGTTGTTCTTGTTTTCAATGATCGCGGCGATGTTAATCGAAGCGGTCTTATGCATGCCGCGCAAGCAACCCGCGAGCGCGCTTGTAGCTCCTCCGCTGCAACGCGCCGCTTAGGCATTATGCCGCCATTTAGCTTCGACTGACGGATCGGATAAGGTAATCACTTAGTGCGCTTAGCAATTCCGCTCATAAAGGTGATCCACTTGCCGTCGACATTGACTGTTGAAGTGATCGCGATTTCATCTTTCGATTTAAATTCGTAGATGTCTTGATACTTGGTCAGTTTGCTAGGGTCGCTAAAGCTTGGTCCGTCGGCTTCGAGCGTCAAGATCTTTCCCGTCTTATCAACACTGCCTTCGTACTGCCACATGAACGGCATCATGGTATCGACCCAAGTTCCCACGTACTTCTTCTTCGCTTGGTCATAGCCGATGGTTTGAACACCCGTCATTGGGGTGCCCATCATCTCGCCCTTCATTTCGTTGACCACCCAGAACTCGCCAAGCTTCTTCGAGGTCAACGTGCTGGAGCACTCCATCGGCGGTTGCCCCGGTCCAGCGGTACCTTTCGATTCCGTTGCCCATTCACCCACGAACTGAGCAAGCCACTTATGCTCGGTGGTCGGTTCCACTGGTTGAGGTTCCTGGCCGACTGCGTTGCGGTCGCTGAACGCACATGCGACGAAAAACAGACAGAGTGCCAGCGAGTGTAGACGTGCGAGCTTCATGGTTGTGTCCTTTTGCTTTGAGTTGAAATTGGCGGCAGTTGATCAATATACAGGTTGTCGAGCAGCAGCGATCGAATTCGACAAGTGAAAAAAGGTTTCCTTTCTCCCTTGCGGAACTGAGTCGTCGAAGTATAACATGCAACCCAAAGGTTGCACAATGGCGACCGCCGTTTTGGAACTTTTGAGCGTTGAAAAGCCAATTCTAACTTACTGGAAAGCGATTGAATGAGCACAAGCATCACGGACAAGATCGAAAAACAGGTGACCATCATGGCTCCGCTTGAACGCGTGTGGCAAGCGTTGACAGACTATCGTCAGTTCGGCGAATGGTTCCGAGTGAACTTGGAAGTTCCGTTTGTCGTCGGCGAGAAAGCGTATGGGCAGATCACTTATCCAGGGTACGAGCATGTTCGCATGGAAGTTGTCGTCGTAGCGATCGAACCGATGACTCGCTTTGTGTTCACTTGGCATCCTTACGCGGTGGAACCCAACGTCGACTATTCAGCGGAGGCACCAACGACTGTAGAATTTAAGTTGAAACAGATCGAGGGCGGAACGCAGTTGTCGGTGACTGAGTCTGGTTTCGACGCGATTCCGGAAGTTCGTCGCAGCGAAGCGTTTCGCATGAACGATGGCGGATGGGCTGAACAGATGAATCACATCGAGGCGTATGTTGGCAAACAGTAGTGCAGCCAAGCAGTTGACTAAGAAAGCTCCGGTGTTCGCGGCGCTGGGCGACGAAACGCGATTATCGTTGCTGCTGCAATTGGGCGAAGGGAGCTTGTATTCCATCACGCAACTCGCGGAGGGGCGACCGCAGACACGTCAAGCGATCCGCAAGCATCTGCAGATTCTCGAAGATGTGGCTTTGGTGCGCGCGGTTCGACGTGGCCGCGAGCACCTTTTTCAACTGCAACCAGAATCGCTCGAAGCTGCCGCGCAGTCGCTGGAAGCGATTTCGTTGCAGTGGGAAGATGCACTTCAGCGACTGAAGACTTTCGTCGAAGAGTGACTGGCCGAGCTGCGAAAAAGCGGATGCCGGTGTGACGATCAATGGGTGAAATAGCTGTTTGCCCCTGAGAAATCTCATCGGCATCTTGCGCGGGAGTCGCGGAGCATTACACTTTAGACTCTTGTTTAGAGAGTTTAAGGTAGTAAAGGTGCAGCATGAGCCAAGATCGAGCGGCGATTGTCGAAGATACTTACGCGGAAGCGTTTCGAAGCATTTATGCGGAGTTCCTAATCACGGCTCGCGATCGCACGTGGCTCGATCACTGCACGAATGCCGCGACGGGCCATGCGAGCAGCACGATTTTGTGCGACTCGGAAGCCGGTGTTTCACGTGTGCTGGATGGCAAGAGCCCCGGTCAAGAAACGCCTGACGGACGCATCGGAGCTGTCGTGCAGGTGCATGTGCCGCGCTTTCGCAAAGATCGCGAACCGCACTTGGAGAAAGTTCTGTTGGCTCGGATCAGTCAAAATGTGCTGACCTGTCCGACGGCTCGCTGCTTTAATCGGTTGGAGACGGAAACGTATTTTAAACTGGGACGAAAAGTATCATTGTTTGGCGATGGGCACCAATTTCGCGACGAGCGTTTCGGTACGAAGGGCTGGGTAGTGCCGACGATGGGCGGTGAATTTTACATGACGCGCAGAATCGGTTTTTCGGACGGAATCATGGGCGGCAATTTATGGTTTCTATCGACCAGCGAAGATGCGTCGCTCGATGCAGCGGAACGCGCGGCGGGCGCGGTTAACGAAGTCGACGACTGTGTGCTGACGTTCCCCGGCGGGGTCGCAGCCAGTGCTTCCAAAGCGGGCAGTCGTTACAGTTTCCTCATCGCAAGCACGTTTGCGGAGTTCTGTCCGACGCTGAAGGAAAAGTTGGGTGCCCAGTCGCGAGTGCCCGATGGTGTGAAGTCGATTATGGAGATCGTAATCAACGGCAGCAACTTGGCTGCGGTTGCCAAAGCGACTTATGCGGCCATTGATGCTGCGATGACTGCGCCCGGTTTGGTTAAAATCACAGCCGGTAATTATGGCGGGCGGCTCGGCAAGAGCTTTATTTATCTCAATCCAGAACGGCAGAATCAGGGAGCGTAGAATGGCCATCGAGACAACATGTGGCGGATGCGGCAAGCTGTTGTCAGTCGCTGACGAACACGCTGGCCGCCGCGCGCGCTGCCCGGCTTGTGGTCAGATCTACACGATTCCAACGCTGGCTGCACCCGACGTCACATCGACTGACATAAATTCAAACGCAAGCGGCGATAACACGGATCGACCACCTGAGTTGCCACCTTCCGAGCAAAACTCGGGGCCGACAGCCGGACCACCTGCCGCCCCCGCCGCTTCTCAATCGTCGACGAGTATCGATCAGTTCTGGATGCGAACGCCGGAAGGTGCTGAGTACGGTCCAGTTGATCGCGAAACACTCGATCGCTGGTATCGCGAAGGACGCGTGGGTGGCGGCTACATGATCCGCCAATCCGAGTCAGGATTCTGGCAACCGGCGGAAACGATGCGAGCCGTGAATCAACCACGCGCGTTTACAGCCACCTCATCGAGTTCAGCGAGCTCAGCGAGCTCAGCGAATCCCTACGCCGCAACCGCTGCTGGCGCTTCCGCTGCAGATGGTTACCGGAACATGTACCCGAAAGCCGACCAAAGCGGGATGGTGCTGGCCTTCGGAATCTTGTCTTGGTTTCTTTGTCCGATTTTCGGCATTGTCGCTTGGATAATGGGCCAAGCCGGATTGAAGGACATTGCAGCTGGTTTAGTTGACCCTGCAAACAAAGGAATCATGCAAGCGGGCTATTACTTAGGCATGGTTCACGTGATTCTGATCATGGTCTGCTTTGGTGCCTATATCGTGTTCGTAGCGTTCGCCGTCACGTTAGGCGCAATCAGTTGATTGGTCAAAGTTACCGTTGAGAAGGTAAGGCGAGTCAGGTGGTCGGCTGACTGAGTAGATCGGCCAGCGCCTCAGGCGCGCCTTGAGCCTGCGTGAACGGAGCTGACTGGTTAACGGATAGGGCGTAGTGAATTGTTTGCTGGCGCGGCAGGAGTCGAGATCAGTTTGGCTTGAGCGAGCAAGCTGTCAACGATCGGCTGGATCGTCTGTGCTGGCAGGGCGTATGAACTGACTCGCCCTGCTCGAGCGATGTTGATACCGACGACTTTGCCGTCGAGATTGACCAGCGGTCCGCCGCACTGCTGCGGCTCAAGAACGGTGTCGTGCAAGAAGACTTTGTTGAACCCTGTTGATCGTGCGCTGACGCGTCCGTTGACTTCCATTTCAGTTGGGTCGAGCAATTCGCTGGTCAAGTCCATGAGTCGAGCTTCCACTTCGAAACGTTTTTCAGCTCGATCGATTCCCAAGCGGATGAAGTCGCCAGCGCCGCCACCTTCTTTGATCGCTTGAAGAACTTCGTCGCGCGAGTTTAGCACTTTGCCATTCACCGAAAACACGGTGTCTCCTCGCCGAACGCCGGCGTCGTATGCGCCGCTTCCGGGCAACACCATCGCAACGGCACCGCCGCCTCGCGTTTCTTCCAACGACACACCCAACCGCGGGCTTTCAGCCTTCACGTTTTGAATGCCAGCACTGATGACACCCACGGCAACTGGAGTCGCTTTGATATCGGTGGTTGCCAACCACTTTCCGCGTTGTGGAACGTTGCTGATGTCCCAAGTGATTGTTGTCAAGTTACTTTCTGAAATATGCATCAGAGCTAAATCGTGTTCGGTAACTGGATTGACCAGCAACGCGAGGGCTTCGCGACCATCATGAAGGCGGCACATGATCTCTCCGCTCGGCGGCAATTGACTTAGCTTCGTGACGATCCAACCATCTTTATCGACGACAGCGCCCAAAGCGATCTGCTCACCGTTGTGAATCAACTGAACCGTACTTTTCCAATTATCGCCCAACGCTTCGTTAAACGCTCGCAACATAAAAATGCTGGTGCGCTGGTTAGCTCGCTGAATATGTGACGCTGAGAAATCGGGACGCAAGGATCGACGTAGTGGCTCTTGAACGAATTGACCTACGACACTGTTCGTTTCACTAGCACTGTTCGTTTCACTAGCCGGATCACTCGAGACAACTTTCTCGACGAGATTTTGTGCCAATGGAAAACAGAATGAGGTGCCCAGAAAACTAACAAGCAGAACAAAGATTCGAAGGAGGCGAGTAATCACTGCTTTGCATTCTTTCTAGCAAGGTGGTAATTGCCTGAAATTGATTCGACTCCATTCTAATCAGGCTTAGTTCCATTTTGTTACTCGCTACCAGAATCCTGCGGCAGCAATTGCAAACTTCTACTTTCCTATTCTCTACTCTTCGATGCCCACTACGATTGGGAATTTCAACGGAATACCGTCACGCACAAGTTCGATAAAAACGGTATCACCGGGCAACGTCTGCTGCACAGCGGATTGCAATTCGGCGAACGATTTCACTTTCACACCATCGAAACTCAGAATCCGGTCGCCGACTTCCACACCAGCATCAGCCGCTGGACTGCGCGGTATCACTTCCGCAACGATCGCGTCGACTACGGAACGATCGTCGCTTCCTCGAACTCCAATAACTGGACGGAAACCGGGCAACATACCCCAAGCTTGTCCGCCTTTCAGTCGTTCCCAATCGTCCGCGTAAACGCCGATCGGCACGTGCATGTTGTCTTCGAGTTCCGTTCCGATACGCGAGTGGATGCCGATCAGTTTCCCTTCCAGCGTGAACAGCGGCCCACCGCTATCGCCACCAATCAGCGTGCAATCGGTGAAAATCGTGTGAGCCGACCAGTCGTCTTTATCCTTGCTGTCGCCCTTGATGCTCAGAATTCGACCGACTCGGATAACGTTTCCACGCTCCGCTTGCCAACCGCCGGGATGGCCCGCCGCAATGCACCACTGACCAACTCGCAAATCTTGGCTGCGACCGATTGTTGCATGCGGCCAGGGTTTGCCCCGCGAGTTATTGATCTTGATCAATCCGGCATCTTTATCGCGGTTCATACCTAACGTAGTCGCTTCGACACGTGTGCCGTCGCTCATCCGCACCCAAGCTTGGCGACCTGGTTTGCCAGCTACGTGAGCGGCGGTAAGGATGTAACCGTCGCCAGTGATAATGACTCCGCTGCCTTGAGCCGATCCTTGCTGCACATTTACCGTGACTTGTTCAATCGCCTTGGCAACCTTCTCTTGCTGAGCTTCGAGCGCCTTCAGTTCGCTAAGGTTCTTCGGCTCGCTACCTCGAAAGACTTGTCGCAAGCTTGCGTCAAGCGCCACGTAGGTAGCACCAATATTCTCCGCTGAGCTGACAACCGGCTTAGCTGCTGATCGCTGCTGCGTTGCGACAGCTGATTGAGCCCCCGCAGACTGCACGCTCGGTTGCACAGACGGCTGGATCCGCAACTGTGGTTGAACGGGCGAAGCCGGGACGAACTCCTGGGCGACAGCGGTCAGCGTGATGCTCATCAAAGCGAAAACTGTCACCAGTCCGGTTCGCACGCAGTTGATCGATCGCTTCTTGAGTCCGTTTGTCAGCATCGGTGATTCCTGCCGGGGGTGAGTTCTAACTGTACCGATTGTAGCTACTTGAGCAAATTTGCTCACGGATCGATTATTCGTAGTTGCGCGACAAAATAAAAGGCTTTTGCAAATCGAAATTTCCTATTCCGCGGAATTCCTTGCTCAGTTCTGTGAAATGGTAACGAGTTTGCCGGTCAACACCGCCCCAAGGCGTTCGGCTGTGTTCCAGTTCGCCGCGAAGCTGCAATGGTTGGCGTGCTTTTGATCGCTCGCCACTTGCCATGCGCATCGCATAGCCAGCAAGGGCTGCATACTCAGCGTAAAGCGGCCTAGCTGCCCCTAGGCCAAATTTATGCGAGCTCTACACAGCCTTAGCTCGATATTCTGGCGGCGATTGGGTACAATGCTGGGCTCGGTTTGCGGACGATACCTACCTGCTACCACTCGCCTACGCTATTCACACCTCAAGTTTCTAACTTCGTAAAGGACTTCCGATGACGACTGAACCTACGCGTCGCAGTTTTATCAAAACCGCATCAGCGACAGCGGCTGGAATTGCCGCGGCCAGCCAGATTGCACGCACCGCCCACGCGCAGGGCAGCGACGAAATTCGCTTTGTACTAGTCGGCTGTGGTGGTCGTGGAACGGGTGCCGCCGAACAGATCATGGAAGCAGAAGGCAAAACGAAATTGGTCGCTGTCGCCGACGCTTTCGACCGCAACGCCAAGAACAGCTTGCGGAATCTGGCGCGCAAGCACGAAAAGAAGATGGACGTCGCCGAAGACAAAATCTTTACCGGCTTGGACGCTTACAAAAGAGCCATCGATGTGGATTGCGATCTAGTAGTCATCGCGACTCCGCCTGGGTACAAACCACAACAATTTGAATACGCGGTCAGCAAGGGCAAGCACATTTTCATGGAGAAGCCGGTCGCTTCCGACGCTGCAGGTGTGCGCCGCGTGCTGAAATCGGTCGAAGAGTCGAAGAAGAAAAACTTGATGGTCGCGATCGGTTTGCAACGCCGACACGAACCCAGTTATATGGAAACGATCAAACGTATTCATGACGGCGCGATCGGTGACGTGCTGTGCACTCGAGTGTACTGGAACGGCGGCGGGATTTGGCATCGTGGACGCCAAGAAGGTCAAACCGAAATGGCTTACCAGACAAACAACTGGTATCACTTCAACTGGCTTTCCGGTGACCAGATTTGCGAACAACACATTCACAACCTCGACGTCGGTTGCTGGCTCAAGGGCTCGTACCCAGTTGAGTGCAATGGAATGGGTGGTGGCGAAATGCGAATGGGTGGCGATCGCCGGCTGTCACAAATTTTCGATCACACGTTCTGCGAATACACGTTTGCCGACGGAACGAAGATGTACAGCCAAGGGCGTCATCTGGAAGGCGGTTGGGGTAACGTCAGCGAATTTGCGCACGGTACCAAGGGCACTTCGGATCCATCGGGTTGGATCAAAGGTGAAAACGCTTGGAAATACGAAGGCCCGCGTCCGAACGGTCACGCTCAAGAGCAATTGGATTTGGTCGCAGCTCTGCAAGCCGGCGAGATCTATAACGAAGGCGAGTACGGTGCGAAGTCAACCTTCTGCGCAATCCTTGGCCGCGAAGCCTGTTACTCAGGCAAGGTTCTCAAGTGGGATGAGTTGTTGGAAAAAGGCAAGGACATTTGCCCAGGTATCGATAGTTACACGATGGATACCGAACCGCCAACGATGCCAGACGAAGATGGTTATTACCCTGTACCAGTGCCCGGCAAATACAATCCTTTCGCCTAGCTGTAGCGAGGAACTTCCGGAGCCCTAATCACGCTCCTGCGTCTCGGCGAGCGGCGGGATGGGAGCAAGAAACTTTGTTGGCATGAAGCATGTCTCGGTCAATGTTAGGTTCTCAAGTCACTTGAGAACCTAACTCGCAACTGAAAAGACTCAGCTCGTTATGGCTCCGAGTACTGCTGGCGCATCGAAGCGAAACCACAGTCCCGTTCAAACGTCACTAAACGTTGATTTGGTAACCTTTGCGATTCTCGCGCGACAGGAACGAATTCGCTTGATCGTCGCCGATAATCTCACGCTTCGTTGCGTCCCAGTTTAGCGGGCGATTCAGCCGCATTGCAATGTTCGAAAGATGGCAAATTTCTAGCATGCGATTGTGCGACCAAACGTCCGAGATCGGCTGACTTCGCGACTTGATAGCTTCGGTAAAGTTATGTGTGTGGTTTTCGCAAACCGGACCACCGTAAACTTGCTCGATCGCATCATCCTTCAGCGGCTTGTCTTTCAGATCCTCAACTGGCTTGCCAGAGATCTTGCCGCGATTCACGAAAAAGCGACCTTCAGTGCCTTCGAACAGAATGCCGTTGTCACCTTCGCTAGTGATAATCATTTCGACACCATTAGGCATGTCGACTTTGATGCTAAAACTGGTCGCTGCATTGTACTGATCCTGCACTGTTGGATGTCCGTCTTTGTACTCGACAGGCAACTTGAACTCGACCGGCGTAATTTTGCTGGGCCCAGTCTCGGTAGCGCCGAGTGCCCAACAAGCGATGTCGACATGGTGAGCACCCCAATCGGTTAGTTTGCCACCAGAGTATTCGTGCCAGTTGCGGAACGAGTAATGGCAGTTGCTGAACAGTGGCACACCGCCACCATAACCTTCACGCAATTCCGGCAACGCGCGATAATCCACCTTCGGAGCTGGCCCCAACCAAGTTTCCCAATCCAACCCTTCAGGAACTGCGGTAACTGGGATCACTGGCGATGCTTCCATGCCGTTGATACCGCAGGTCACCTTCTTCACTGTACCGATGCGACCATCTTTGACCATCGCGATCGCTTGCAAGAATCGATTGTCGCACTCCGTTCGCTGCATCGTTCCAACTTGGAAGACGC
>JBGSJB010000735.1:0-15535 GCA_041742175.1 Pirellulaceae bacterium | reverse complement strand
AAGCTCGATGATGGCTTTAAGTACGCCGGTTTCTGGTCGCGTGAAGCTGTCGAACTGCGCGATGACATCATCGAACGAAGTGCGATGAGTGATCCAAGGCTCGGTGTTGATCGTACCGTTTTCGATCAAGCCGATGATGCGCGTGAAATCTGGTGGCAGAGCGTTGCGAGACGCTTTGATGGTCGCTTCTGGTCGATGCAACATCGGATGACGGAAAGCGACTTCTTCGGTCGTGATGCCAACGAAAACAAGCGATCCGGTCGGCGCGACGTACTTGAGTGCGCCCGACATCGAATGCTTATTCCCAGTTGCATCGGTGACAACCGAGTACATGTCGCCGTCAGTGAGTTCCCGCATACGCGGCAATTCACTATCGTCCGCTTTAAAGTGAATCGTGTTTTCGATTCCGTAGTTGCGTCGCACAAAATCCAATCGCTGTTCGTTCATATCCATCACCGAGATCCGCGCTGCAGTCAATCGCGCGAACTCAAGCGTGGCCAGACCAATCGGCCCCAAGCCAATGATCAGTGCATGATCGCCGTCGCGCGGCGCGCCGCGATCGTTCGCGTGACAGCCGATGGCGAGCGTTTCGACTAGCGCTAATTGTTCCATCGAGAGTTTCGTAGACGGATGCAATTTTTCAGCTCGCAAAATGAAGCGGTCACACAGCCCGCCGTCCATCATCACTCCGATAACTTTCAGATTCGCGCAGCAGTTAGTCGCTCCGCGCCGACATGCAAAGCACTGTCCACAATTCATGTACGGTTCGACACTGCAACGATCTCCCGGCTTCACGTTCGTGACTCCATCGCCGACTTCCAGAACTTCCACACCCAACTCGTGGCCAGGGATTCGCGGGAAATCGAAAAACGGAAATTTCCCGAGATAGCAACTCACGTCCGTTCCGCACACGCCCATGCGATGCGTTCGCACGAGAGCTTGCCCTGCGCCAGGACGTCCTGGTTCGTCGATCTCAATCCGTTGCATCGTCTTCGGTTCAGCGATTTGTATAGCGCGCATGTTTGGCTTTCAGACTTGACGGATCATTCGCTGGTGATATGAAGATTACGTTCCGAAGAAACTGTCAAACGCCACGCTGCTAACCTTCCAGCAGACCGTAACTTTGCAATGTGCAGCGAAGCTGTTGAAGCTGCTTGTCGTCTAACTGCGTCATCGGCAAACGCAGCTCACCCGCGTCACGACCGAGCAACCGCATCGCTGTCTTGACTGGAATCGGATTTGTGGACAATCCGAGCATATCGCGGAACAGTGGGAACATGCGATGATGGGACGCGCGAGCTTGTCCGTAATCGCCAGCGAGCGCGGCGGTAACCATCTCAATAATGTCGCGCGGAACGATATTGCCCGCCACCGAGATAACACCCTCTGCGCCAACGGCCATCATCGGCAACGTCAAACTGTCATCGCCGCTGAGCACGGTGAGGTTGGTTGTATTGAGAATCTGTGTGCACTGATCGAGTGAACCGGTGGCTTCCTTGACCATCGTGATGTTCGGGATCTCAGCCAAGCGAGCGATCGTTTCCGGTTCGATGTTCTTGCCGGTTCGACCCGGGATGTTGTACACGCAGATCGGCAGATCGACATCTTCAGCGATCGCTTTGAAGTGCTGATAGAAACCTTCTTGCGTAGGCTTGTTGTAATACGGCGCGACTTGCAGCGAAGCGTCCGCACCTTCGTTCTTTGCCCAACGCGTTAGGTGCATCGCCTCGGCGGTCGAATTGCTGCCTGTTCCCGCCATAACTTTCACGCGGCCAGCGGCGATCTGCACCACTTCGCTGATGACGCGCTCATGCTCTTCGTGCGAAAGTGTTGGCGACTCGCCAGTCGTTCCAACCGGCACAATGCAGGTCGTTCCAGCCGCGATCTGAAACTCGACTTGTTCGCGCAATCGAGGCACGTCGAGGACGTTGTCGCGCAGCGGCGTGATGATTGCCACAGAAAGTCCAGCGTATTCAGAGCCTTTGCGTTGTACCATGTTGTCTACTGTTGTCTACTCAGATTTTCGTTGGGAGGCTGATCATCACGAGAGGTGTCAGCCGAGAAGACCCAATTTTAGCTAAGAAGTTCATTTTGTCGCAGCCCCCGCGTTCCAGCCGCAAGAACTTTCAGCAGCTCGCAACAAGACCACCCACCAGACCATGCTGAACATTCCCGCCAGTTGACTAGCGCGGGTCAAGCAATTCCCAGAAGATTCCCTCACCGGTTCCATCGCCGTGGAAATGAATCAGCGAGTTGATCTGCTTGCGGTTGAGGCATTTGATCGTATCGCTAAGCCGACGCTTGGAATCCTGCTCGGGTTGCGGTGGCAGCGGATCATCGATGCGCTCGGGCCAACCCTCTTCTTGAAACGCGCTCAAGACAATCTCTTGATTCGGTGCCTGCCACTTGAATCGCTTTACAACGATGCCTCGCACGTCCAGCTTGCGATTCTCCGCATCCCAATGAATGCAGGTCGCTTCCGGCACTCGCTGCGCTGCCGCTGGTTGGAGCGACGCTGAGAAAACCGACAATCGATCAGGACTCACGGTATGTAGCTGCGAAGCACTCAGATCCAACTTCTCAGCCGACTTCAGTTCGCTTTCGAGTCGCCTCGCTTGTTCGGCGCCGAGCGCGGAAAGCACAAAGCAGGTACGTCTCACGAACGTCAAATTGCCAATCGGCTGAAATTTGCGACCGTTATCGCCGAGTAGCGTTACCTCGCGCGAGTGTAGGACGAGCCCCTTGCGCACAAGCCAGCGAAGATCCGATTCATTCAAACCAGCAGCTTGAAGTTCGCGAATCTGCACTGCGAAGTCCCAGCAGTCATCGCCAGTGTCGATCGCATAGTCGAATGCTTCTAGCAAAATTAACATCGCATGCTTCAGTTTGGCTGAGAGCTCACGTGGTGTAGCGTCATCTGTTCGAGTTAACATACGATCCCTTTCGCATCCGCAAAGCAGAGACGACACGACGGATTTCGATCCAGCAGTTGTCTCTTGCGAGGTTAAGGGTATCTCGTACGTAGCCGAAATTCAATAAAGACTAAATTAATTCTTTTGGCGCACCGCGAAATGAGTTGAATCACGCACCGAAGCTACTTCAACATTAAAGATAGCAGGCTGCCGCACCAAATTTAAAATCAAGCCTCGTTGCCCGAACTCTTTTTCCGTGGCAACTGCAATTGTTCGCGCAGCACGCTTAAAACTTCATCAGCAGCCTCTTCCATTACGTAATGCCCAACGTCGCGCAGTTCATGTGTCTTTGCGTTGGGGATCAAGTTTTGGAATCGATGTAGGCACTCGGGTCGGAAACACCAATCGTGCATGCCCCACACCAAATCGATCGGGCGATCATTGTAGCTCGCAAGCTGCTGTTCGATTTCTGCTAGCCGTTGCCAAGTCCTGTCGGCCCGACCGCGCGGAATGTCTTGGACAAATCTCGCAATAGCGACTCTATTCTGCCAATTCGAATACGGCGCAATCAAACCGGCCGCGACATTTGGTGCTAGCTTCGGTAGACGATGTAGCGTCATCGACAGCGCGGCGCGAGCGAACAGATTCAGTTGTCGCATCGCCCAGTTTCCAACAACTGGCAATCGACACGACGCAATACGCAGCGGAATGTAGGGTGGCGGAAAAGCAGCGGTGTTCAAGATGACTGCGCTACGGATACGATCAAGCACTCGCAATCCTGCGCCTAAGCCGATCGCGCCACCCCAGTCATGAACCAAGAGCGTGACGCGACGTAGGTCCAACTGAACAATTAACTGCACCAGATTTTCTATGTGCTGAGTCAGTGAATAGGGATAGTCTTGCGGTTTATCACTGAGGCCGCAACCGACATGATCCACGGCGATGACGCGTGTGTTGGGGTCGAGATCCGCGAGAACGCGACGGTAGGTAAACGACCAGGTTGGGTTTCCGTGCACGCAAAGCACTGTTGGGGACTCATCGCGTGCGTGAGGGCCTGCCGGACCAGTTTGGACGTAGTGCATTTTCACGCCGCCGGACAATTCCAGAAACTGCGACGGAAAAGGATAGAGTTCGCGCCAGTTAGCCATGGGGCTGATCAAGTTCTGCACTGAGTAGTATGTAGGAAAAAACGCTCGCTCGTGGGCGCGCCGCAAAATGCTAATCGTCACAACCGCGCCAGATGCTGTCGGAGTATAGCGACATCGCTAAAAACTGTCGCCGGGACCTGTCAATGTGCAATGTACAATCGAAGGTAGTTGCACTCTGTTCGGTCAACGTTCGGTCAACGGTTTTGCCTGGATTCAGCTATGCAGACGAGAATTCCTCGAGCTTATATCGCACCTTTCATTGCACTGGTTATGCTCACGCAAATCGTGCGTGTCAGCTCGCTTGCAACAGCGCAAGCGACGGGCAGAATCGAGTTGCAGATGGAAGAAGAGAAATCGGGCGACGCGTTGACTTGCCGAGTGCGGTTGCGTGGCGCCAATGAGCGTGAACTGCGCATTCGCGGTAGCTTGCACCAGAGCGGTTGGAACTTAGTTGAGAACCCACTGAAATATGAAGGCCGAGCTGGGGATTATCGATACGAGATCACACACGGACCGCAGTTCGCTCGAGGGACTGGCGGTTTCACTTTGGATCGAAAATCGGAGGCGGTGGACATCATTCGCTTGCCACGCCATTGTGATTTAGAAACAGAAGGCTGGCGCGGCGGCGACTTGCTGGCTTTCGTCAAACCTGAAGACACCGTGCGGTGGCTTGTTGCAGAAGATCTAATGATGGCTGCGGTGGTAAGCAGCGAGAGCCCGAAAGCGGTTAACGATAATCAGCAGACGCCGAGTGAACGTGTAACGCCAGCAAAACGTGTTGAAGGTGATGGCAAGCGGTGGGTCGACACGAACAACTATTGCGATGCGCGGCCGGAAAGCGGGTTGACATTGCATCATTGGTCGCCGAGGCGTGACGTGCCCAGTTGGGTGCCGTCGAGCAAGTTGTTGGTGATGGCAAAAGAATCGCAAGAGACGTTCGCTGAGCTTCAAAAATTGTGGTCGCGCGACGTTCCGATCCTATTGGCCTCGGGCAAGATTGACGGCGTGCAATTACTGTCGGATCATCTGACGATCGAAGGCGAAGGAGCGGCTCGCGTTGTGGCTCCGCCTGCAATTGAAGAAGCGATGTATCGCGGCGCGCGGGGTCCAGGCCGCATGGTCGAGTCGATTTACTGGCGTATGTTAGAGGCAGGTTTGAGAATCCCGCCAACCGCCGGCAGCGGATTCGGTCGAACGCCTTCGCCGCTGGGGTACAACCGAGTGTATGTGATGACGGGCAACCCAGATCCCGCTGCGTGGTGGCAATCGTTGCGCGACGGTCAGAGCTTCGTAACCAGCGGTCCGTTGTTGCGGGCCAGTGTCAACGAATACTTGCCAGGCCATGTGTTTACCTCCGAAGAGCAACCGATTGAGTTGGATATCGATCTGAAGTTAACGGTGGCGGATCCGGTCGAGTATCTCGATGTGGTGTTCAATGGCCGAACGCTGTATCAAGCTCGCTTGGACGAGTACGCCAAGCAGGGCGGCAAGATTCCAGTGCAGTTGATCAAGGAGAGCGGCTGGTTGGTGATCCGCGTTGTTACCGAACGTGACTTTACGTATCGCATCGCCACAACCGCGCCGTTCTATTTTGAGTTCGATGGCGTACCTAGGATCAGTCGCGAAGCGGTGGAGTTTTTTCAAGCGTGGCTGCAGCGGACGGAAACTCACATCGCTGCGGAACCAGAGCAAGCGCGAACTGCAGCGGCTCCCTATGTGAACGCCGCTCAGCGGTTTTGGTCGGAGCGATTAAAGAAGGCGAATGCGAAGTAGCGCTAAGCTAGAGCGGCATCGCATTGAGTTCCACTAAACGCGCGGCGAGCTGTGGATCGTTGGGCGACATTTCGAGCAGCAGTTCGACGTAACGGCGCGCAGAGTCGATCAGATTATGACGCTGCGATAAGTCGGCAGCCGCAGCAAGTGCTTCGCGTTTGATCGCTTCGGTCGGTGGCGGAATGCGAAACAACGCAGCTCGACGAAACGATGAAAGCGCTTCCGGAATGCGTCGAGCTCGTGTGTACAGGTAACCCAACTGCAGCGATGCGGTCGCTCGCAACTCAGGCTTTTCAGCGGCTTGTCGCAAGCACTTGATCGCCTCTTCGACGTTGCCGAGATTCTCGAGAGCCACCGCGAGCGGCACAAGCAATTCAGTGTGGTCTGGATGTCGAACAAGCCGCGCACGGCAAATTCGTTCACGTAGCGCGTTGAGCTCGATCTTGCTACTCTGCAGAGGCTCCTGCGTCAGTACAGTCGGTTCCGATTTGTAAGCCGCTTCTGCCGCGTTGTACAGTTCGAGCGAACGCCCCAGTTGAGCGTCTTCACGCAGCGTTAGCACTTGATCATCTTTGTCAAACTGCTGCGCGGCACGATCCAAAACGCGTTTGGCGTCGTTCCATCGTGCGTTAGCGAGGTAGATATTCGCAAGTTCAATGTACGGCTGCGGATGTATCGGGTTGTTCTTGATCTCTAGTTCAAGTTCTTGAAATCGCTGTAGCGTAACCGACGTAACGACATGCTCGGCCGCGTCCGGTGAATTGCCCCATCGCAAATCATCAGCCGGCGTCTGGCGTATCAACAGGTCTTTAGGTGTAAGCGGTTTCATGACAATCCCCCAGTTTCACGGGCCTCCTACTAGGGAGTGACCGCACATTAATTATAGTGCGTGCCCGCTGGCGTGTGTGGGGTGTTCTAAAGTTGGTTCACCAAAAACAATTGTTTAAATGTCGTTCGGTTGCGGAAGTGAAGACTCTGCCGGAATGCGGCGAGCCACGATGGCTCGAACGCGTTGGCCGAGCCGAGTAATCATTAAGGTGATTTTGGCTTCCCCAGCGCCACGCAACTGCCGCTGATGCTCGTTAGCGTCCAGTTGCAGAAGTCGTTTCTTCACTTCAACTTCGCCGATGCGATGTTCGCGCAGCCAGCGTTTGACTCGACGCTGGTCCCACGGCAAAACATCGATCACTTCGAACGTCTGCGCCAAAGGTGAATGCGTCTCAACGTCCGAGGTAAAGTAACCCTGGCTGGTTCCAAGCGGCTCGGCGTCGGCGGTTGCTGCCCAAGTCAATTGCAACTGGGAAGCGTGCAGGACGGCGTGACAATCATAGATATAGCGCAGCGGTTTTTCGCAACCAGCAATGGTCTCGGCGCGAGAGCCCTGCATCACAAGCGGTTCCGCGTGCGGTTCGCACAGAACAACGGCGTGCTTCGACCTGGCGTCCGCGAGTTTGCCGGTTAGCAAAAGTTGCTGTCGACATTCACCGAGATTCCCGAGCCAACAGCGCGTCAACCCAACTTCGGATCGGAATGCTTTTTCCACTTCAGCCTCGATGATGGAAGATGGCGCAAGTTTGACCATCGCCGCTTCGCACGCCCGAGCCATCTGAAGTGACTCGTCGAGCGTCGGACTGTAGTTTTCAGCTTTGCGAAGTCGACGATCCACTGAATCCGGGGAGCGGCGATCCGGGTCGACATGCAACCACAGCGGCATTTCTTTTTGTAGTTGAGCAGGTGGGGCACCCAGTAGATCACTCGGCAGGTCGCCGATACGTGCCAAACTTCCGCTGACGCCGTGCATTGCAAGATTCGCGTTAGCGATCAACACGAGAACTGGATCGCGATCGATTCCGATGGCTGGCCCGCGCTCCGCTAGCGCAACCAGATCGACACCTGCGCCACAACAACCATCGAAAACGGCAACATCACGCGGAAAGCTACTCGCCTTGAATCGCGCGCACCACCAGTCGCTGGCCTGCGCCAAACTGCGCAGTGTCCAGCACCAACGATCAGGATCAGGAAAGCGAATCGACGATCGTCTTCGCAACTCGATTTGCTCGCGCAGCAGATCGGCTTGCCAAGTTGCGAAGTGCCGCGCGCGTTTGGAGTCCGCGGTTGGGGCACGACCGCTTTCGGAGTCGAAATCCTGCAGCGCAGCGATGCCTTCATCAATAAACCAAGCTGCTTGGGCGAGATCCATCCAACACCTCAAGTCGACTTAAAGAAAATTCCCGAGCAGCTCAGAGGCTACTCGGGAAATCGTTTTCAAAAGGTCACCCGATCCGAACAACTTTGGCAGATTGGAATCTACTTCGTTGATACGAATTTAACTTGTCCGACGGGCAGCTTCGCAGCGATCGCGTCAACCAGCTGCCGATCTTCGAAGCTCAATCTTCGGAGCGGAACAGTAGCGAACTTGCCGTTTTCTTTCAGCAAACGCACTCGGTCGTTATGGATTTCAGCCAACGAGGCCGTAACGGAGAACGTACCGGTGTTGTCGCGCCATACTCGAGTTGTCTTGAAAACCTCAGCAAACGGATCGGAATCCAGTGCAGGCTCTGCGGCTTTCGGAGCGACTTCAGTTTTTTCGGCTTCGGGAGCTGTAATTGCTGGGATCCCAAATAGCTCGTCGAAGTTTGACGATGAGTCAGTTTTTGCAGTCGGCTTGCCGAACAAGTCATCTCCGGCTGGTGCATCTCCGGACGGTCCGAATAGATCGTCACCCGCTGGCGGTGCGGAATCGGTTGGTGGAGGCCCAAACAGATCGTCGCTGGCTGGCGGCGTAGCAGGATCTGCAGGAGGGGTCCCAAACAGATCATCACCCGCAGGCGGTGTCGCTGGATCGGCTGGCGGAGTACCGAACAAATCATCCCCGGCTGGTGCGGGTTCGCTTGGGGCGCCGAAAAGATCATCGCCAGCAGGTGCAGTTGCAGGAGCGTCTGACGGCGTGCCGAACAGGTCGTCTCCAGCTGGTGCCGGAGCCGGTTCGGTCGGAGCTCCGAATAGATCGTCGCCAGCCGGTACGGGCGCAGTGCCATTGTCTGGCATAGCCGGTGCGCCGAACGGATCATTACTTGCTGGAGCTGGCGCGTCGCCAGGAGGTCCGAAGAGGTCGTCGGTAGCAGGGGCAGGATTTTCAGCGGGAACGGCGGGGGCGTCGAACAGATCGTTGCCGGTCGGAGCGGCAGGTTCGGTCGGGGTCGGAGTTGGAGGTGCGAACAACTCGTCGCCTGCGGGTGTGTCCGCTGGTGGCGCAACAGGGGCGTCGTTGCCGGCTGGTGCCGCTGGCGTCGGAGCTCCGAACGGATCGTCTTGAGGCGGAGTTGCGGGGAACGGCGCATCCACTTCAGCCGCTGGTGGGGTTGTAGGTACTGCGGGCTGAGCCGGCGCTTCATCACTTGATGGTTCGAGCGGCTTTGGAGTATCGGAAGGGCTCAGCTCGTCAGCCGGCGGAGCAAGCGGCAAACTAGGTGCAACTTCGGTCGCTTTCGGCTCAACAACTTGTCCAATTGAACCCGCTTCGTCTGTCAAAGGTGACGCTGTACTGTCCAACGGAACCGAAGTCGGAGGCACATAGGACGGTGCGGGATAGCCTTCAACGATGCAACAGTTTTCCATCGGCAAGCCGCTGACAACTGTCGAGTCGCAGCAGGTTGGAGCGGAAATAATCGGTGCTGCGTCGCAGCAAACCGGCGAGGAAACGACGCACGGTGCAGGAACTGGGCAGCACGTCTCAACTACGCAACAGTCCCCTTGATGCCGCTTCAAGATCTTCAACAGACCCCGACCGGCCCACGCAGGGTTGAACGTTAGCAGTACGGTAAGTGTGGCCACCGTTGAACAACGAATCCAAAATCGAAAACTCTTTGACATCGAGCCATCTCCTCCCGTAACGTAAGCCGTGCGCTAACCGAAACTGTAAAATGAAGTTGTGCTGAATATCCAGGTTATGCTAGTCACCTGGATTAGACTGAGCAAGTATTAACCGCACCAATGACTTCTGAAAGCCTTAATTTCCCGGCAAAACCATTCCACAAACGGTTTCCGTACTCCGTCGACGCACGTCCGTCCTAACCGTGAACCGCCAATTTGGTGGAACCCAGCATTGGCAAGACCCGAACACCGCAACCCGAACACCGCAATCCTGCGCCCTGGGGCGGTTTAAGCAAACTCTTTTAGTTTCGAAAGCGCAAAGTAATGGGTAGAGTGTAAGTTATCTGCCGTTTGTTCATGTTCCAAACTAGGCGAGAAAATTTCTAAAGTATGACCAGCAGGATCTTAAAATTCTTGTTCCGCTCGTGGAGCTTGGAACGCAAAAGCCTGCTGTTTATCGGGGTCGCACTTCTGATTGCGATTTGCGCATCGTTTTGGTTCGTTCAAAGTGTGGCGGATGAACTGGTCAAAGAAACAACACGTCAATTGGCCCGCGATTATGCAAACATGACGATTGCATGGTCACATGCCGAAAAGGGGCTGCTTCGCTCGCAGAACGCGCAGAACTTCAACCCCGACTCGTTGTCCAGTATGCGATTTCACCTGCTGCAGAATCCCAAGTTTCATACTGAGATTCTCATGCTTGATACGCAATCCGAGTACGTGTACCTCGAGAGCGGCGATAAGCCCCAGACGGCCGAGGAACTGGCCCTCCTGGCCGACATCCAGGAACGCCTGAAAATTCAGGCAGAAGCAGAAAAGAAAGAAGCGAACGAACTCGTCACGTCCGCGAATGGCGGTCCGCAATCTGCCCTGTTCAACGGCGACAGCGCGAACCCTTTGGCTAGTGACTTAAATTCGCGTGCCCCGGATAACTACTCACGATTTTCGCCGGGCGAGAAGAAAGTCTATGGCGAGCGGGGACCGATCTTCGAGCCTGGCGCGCCGGCCGGCGGCTACTACGCTTACTACCATCCGGTAACCTTCAGCGACTCGTGCTTGGGATGCCATCGTCCCAATTCAAATATTACCGGACAGCAGGAATCGCCGTTTCGGGTTATGAAAGTTTCGATGCCTTACGACCTCGGAAAAGTTTGGTCCGCTAAAGTCATGGCGGTGATGATCGCTGTCGCCATGGTAACTCTGTCGGCTTCGATTTTGACACTACACTTCATACTGCGCAAGTTAGTAATTCAGCCGCTACGTCACTTGCGAACCGTGAGTGAAGAAATCAGCCGAGGGAAGTATGACTTGCGAGCTGCGATCGATACCGATGATGAATTCAGCGAATTGGCGGAAGCGTTTAATCGCATGCTTCGTCACTTAACGGAAAGCCAAGAGAAGTTGCAGAAGTTGAACAGTCAACTCGACGGCAAAGTCGACGAACTAGCGTGCGCGAACTTGAACTTGTATGAAGCGAACCGTTTGAAGAGTGACTTTTTGGCGAATATGAGTCATGAATTGCGCACGCCGCTCAATAGTATTATCGGATTTAGCGACGTGCTCTACGACATCACGTCCTTGACCGACAAACAAAAACGATACGCTTCAAATATTCAAAAAAGCGGTCGGATGCTATTGGAAATGATCAACGACATCTTGGACTTGGCGAAAGTGGAAGCCGGTAAAATGAAAGTTGGTGCGACCCACTTCGACCTTGGCAACGTGGCGCAGGCTCAATGCGATATGCTGCGCAGCTTGATCGAGGAAAAAAACATGGACTTGCGAGTTAACATTTCGCCCGAGCTGAGTCCAATTTATCAAGATCAACCGAAGATCCAGCAGATTCTTACCAACCTACTTTCCAACGCCATCAAGTTCACTCCTGATGGCGGCTTGATTACCCTTTCAATCGGTTGCATCGGAGAACATCTATTTCACATGACCGTTGCCGATACCGGCGTAGGCATTCCGGAATCCGATTTCGAGATCATCTTCGAAAAATTCCGTCAAAGTAACTCAGTTGTTCAAGGCGGACTGACTCGCCAATATTCTGGGACTGGGTTGGGTTTGTCGATTGTGAAAGAGCTCTGCAAGCTGCTTGGCGGCGAAATTAAATTGTCCAGCCAACTCGGGACGGGCAGCACGTTTCATGTCGTGCTACCGCGCCACTACACCGTCGAAGGCACGGCGGATTCAACTTCGAATCTGGCTGCGACCGCCTGATGACCGCGTCGCTCGACTCTAAGCATGTGATTGGCTGCGACATCGGCGGCGCGAATCTCAAACTCGCCGACAATCGCGGACGCTCGGCCGCTTGCAATTTTCCGATGTGGCTCAAACCAACAGAGCTCGCTGCGCAGCTTCGCGAAATGCTCGCCGAGTTTCCAGTGACCGAAGCGACATACTTCGCCATCACGATGACAGGCGAACTCGCCGATTGCTTTGCCACGCGTCGTGAAGGTGTCCGCGCGATACTCCTCCAAACTGAACAAGTGTTTGCACCAGAGAGGACGCGGGTCTACGCAGTTGGAAATCGGTGGTGCACTCCCTTTGAAGCGGTGGCAAAGCCATGGGATGTCGCAGCCAGCAATTGGCACGCACTGGCAACTTGGATCGGCATGACGTCAACCACTGCAACAGACCTTGTGCTCGACGTAGGTTCCACTACCGTCGACATCATTCCCATGCGACGCCATTCGCTGGGCATTAGTCGACCGGCGACGGAAGCGAAAACTGATCGCGATCGATTGGAGCTCGCGCAGCTAGTTTACACGGGCATCGAGCGCACTCCGGTTGCTGCGATTCTGCGATTCGTGGTGCTACATGGCCAGCCGTGTGCGCTGATGGCTGAGCGGTTTGCGACAAGCGACGATTGCTATGTGATTCTCGGATTGACGCCCGAGTCGCCGCAAGATTGGGATTCGGCCGATAATCGACCGCGAACTCGAGCGAACGCGCACGCTCGATTGGCCAGAATGATCGGTGAAGACGCAGAAACTCTCTCGTTCGAAGACGCCACCGAAATCGCTCGGCAATTCATCGACGAACAAGCCAGCTTGATCGCGATTGGACTGGAGATCAATCTGTTACCGTCGCCCTCCAGCAGCGCTCGCATCACAGTTGCAGGCCATGGCCGCGCGCTCGCTGAACGTGCGATCGCCAGGTTGTCGCACAGGTCGCTAGAAGTCACATGGCTGGCGGACGAAATCTCTCCTGCGACGGCTCGCTGTGCCCCCGCGGTTGCGGTCGCTGAACTGCTCGCGCTCAAGTCGCGCGAATGAAAGTGACTTAGCGGTCAAGCAGTGTTCGGTCGGAAATAAATTGCTCAGCGGTCTCGCGAGTTATCTTATCGTCGTGCAGCAAACGCTTGATCGATTCATCCATTGGAATCATGTTCTCGGCGCGACCAGTCAAAATGTAGTTATCGATGCTCTCGAGTTTTCCGCTGCGGATCGCACTCGCGATGGCTGAAGTGTTAAACATGATCTCCAAAGCTAACTCTTGTCGCTCGCCTTCCAGGTTGCTCGGCAGTAGACGTTGGCAGACAACTGCACGAACATTTGTAGCTAACTGAGCACGGATTTCGCTTTGCGACTGCTGTGGAAACAGATCCGCGTAGCGTGAGATGGCGCCTTTCGCATCGCGAGTATGCAACGTCGACAACACGATGTGACCGGTCTCCGCAGCGCTCAGCGCCATCCTTGCCGTATCGAGGTCACGAATTTCGCCAACTAAGATGACATCGGGATCCTGGCGCAAGCCGTACCGCAAACCGTCTGCAAACGAATCCACGTCGGTGCCGACCTCACGCTGCGTTACGACCGATAGCGTATGAACGGGAAACCGATACTCAATCGGATCTTCGATGGTCAAAATGCGATATCCGAACTCGGCATTCATCATCTGCACGATCATCGCCAAACTCGTACTCTTGCCTGAACCCGTTACGCCAGTGAAAAGCACCAGCCCGCTCGATAGATTCGCAATCCGCCGCGCCAGGTTCTCCGGAAACGACGCCCAAGCGAAATCGGGGATCTTCGTATGAATAATGCGAATACATGCTCCGATCGATCCACTGGACCGAAATAGATTGACACGAAATCGGCACTGTGAACGATGAAGCGGCAATTCGATTGCGTAATCAAGATTCCACTCGGTCTCCATCCGCGCTCGTTGCTCGCTGGTCCAGAGCGGTTCAAGCAAATCGCAGATCGCTTCCGATGTCAAAATCGGCTGGCCATCGATCGGGACCAGTCGACCGTTCTGACGCAGGACCGGTGCATAACCGCTGACAAGATGGAGATCCGATGATTCTTGCCGCACGGCTTGATCGAGCCACCGGAGAATCGGTTGACTGTCAGATGCAAGTGCGTTCATCGTGCTGCCGTATATAAATTGTCGTTGGGAGTTCGTGTGCAAGTTACAACCCGGCGAAGTGCAAGTCGATTCGTTCGCCTCGAGTTAGTTGACGAAAAAGAGCGTAAAATAGTGAAACGTAAGTTAATAAAAAAACATATCCGGCTCAGTTGAGTCGAAGTTGGTTGAGAGGGTACAGAGTCATGAGCACTCCAGATCGATCGACGGAGCGACTATTTGATCAGCCTCGTCCGCGGCCAAGTGGATCGGTTCGCTATGAAAACGCTGGACGCGTAGTCCTGGTAACGGGCGGCAGCAATGGAATTGGTGCAGCCATCTGCCAAGCGTTCGCAGCGAGCGGAGCGGACGTCGTATCGGCGGACGTCGCACCCGCAACTCCAATAGCGCCAGCGGAAGATGCGAGTGTTATCGCGTTTCGACAAACCGACGTCTCGAACGAGAGCGAATGTCGGGATGTGGTTGCATGGACGATCGCGACATTTGGTGGATTGGATGTGCTAGTCAATAATGCTGCGATTCAGCCGCCCACGTCGTATGTTGCGGTCGAAAACTTAGACGCAGCGGATTTAGATCGCATGACGCGGGTCAATTTCTTCGGGTACAGTTACATGGCCAAGTTCGCGTTGGCTCAGATGCGGCGACAGCGATCTGGCGTGGTCGTAAATATGTCGAGTGGCCAAGGACACAGGACAGCTCGCCAAGTTCCGGTTTACGGCCCGATTAAAGCTGCGAATATTCTACAGGCGAAACAGTGGGGTATTGAGTATGCGCGCGACGGCGACCGAGTCGTTTCAGTGTCTCCAGGTGCTATCGACACCCCGTTGATTCGAGCTTCGCTGGCGGCGCAGGGCGGAGCGGATGCGGTTGCCAACCGCCACCCGATTGGCCGGATCGGTCGTCCTGACGAGATCGCAAACGCAGTGCTCTGGCTATCTAGTGCGGACGCTTCATTTGTGACGGCGACCGACTTGGAGGTAGACGGAGGACTGGGCGGTTTCGGAGCCTTTGCGGACCCCTTTTAAACTGTCCGCAACCCCACTCAGGTGGGCAGCGAACCTCCACGGAAATCCGAGCAACTATCCGGTTGCTGCGCATGATCGATGCAGCGTTGCTTAGAAGTTGAGCACTTCACCAAAACTTCAAATTTTATTCGATGCAGACAAACCCGCTGAACACCGCGTTATGCGAGCAAAAACGCGGCTAATGGAACAGATCCACGCGTTGTGCGCATTTCTTTGGAACGGCATGTGCCTTGAGGGTCGGTTTGAAGGCGGCTTGTTTCGTAAGCCGCCGTGTAGATTTTCTGTAGGGTCCTCTAAGAAAGGTGAAGTTGCACAGTATGTTCGATGTCAAATGGCGGAATCGACAAATTGCAATGTGTCTCTTAATTCTAGGCATTGCTGCTACTGCGGTACCGAGTGCAATTGCACAGGACGCGGCAGCACCTCC
>JBGSJB010000734.1:0-3294 GCA_041742175.1 Pirellulaceae bacterium | reverse complement strand
TTGAACGCGAATCCCGGCGCTGCGGTTTGCGAAATAATGTTTTGATCGGTTGTTTGCACGCCGTTTGGCGCTGTGGCTGTTTGTGAAAGTGTGACGAGGTTATCGACGACACTGCGATCGAACAGCACGCTGTCCTGCAATCCGAGCTCAGCCCCCAACTCATCGGTGTTACCGAGGTTCACTTCGACCAGCAGACCTTGTATGACCACTTGCGCTGGTGCGCGATCGATCTCAGCTATCAAAGCTTGCAACCTCGCCAGTTCTTCACTGTGACCCGACAGTACCAAGCAGTTCGTTTCAATGATCGCCGAGATTGGTCCACTCGCAGTCGCTTCAGCCGTCGAAGCTGATCGAACTTGAGCACCGTCTGCGATACGCTGATTGAGCGTGGCTGCGATCGACTCGGCTTTGGTATTCCTCAGTTGAATTACTACTGTATCTTGCTCGCCAGAAGCCAAGCCGTACCCGCCGAGCAGATCGCGCACGCGTGCCAGATAGGCTCCTGTGTCGGTCACAATCAATCGGTTTGAATTGGTGAGCAGTCGCGCGGAGCCCATCGCGCTCATCAACTGCTGAATCTCCGTCATGATTGTTTGCTGCGACTGGGCCTTGATCGGAAATGCGACCGTGGCCAGCTCGTTTCGCGTTAGAAATGCGACGTCGCGAATGCTGGCGAACGGCGCAACGCCTTCGTAAATTCCATTTTGACGCGCGAGTAAAGTTAATTTGTTTTGATTGCGGACGAGTAAGTGGCCGAGCGGGATCAGGTGATCGTTCAGAATGTCGATGGCTTCGGGCAACGTATACGAGCGTTGGTCAAAGTAATTGAACTCACCTTGCGGAACACTGCTGATGATCAGCGAAAATCCGTTCTGCTGCGAGAAGCTCTTAATCACCGACTCCCATGGCGCGCGATAGAAACTGAACTGCCACATGCCAGCTACGTTCGTAGGGGGCAATTCGGTTTGCATTTCAGTTTGCGACACGCCAGCTGAAGCGTATTGCGACGTATCAGCCCGCGCTGGCAGTGGTGGAATGTAAGCGGGCGTAGTCGCCATGCCAACATCCGGCAACGCTTGTCCTGGCGCAGCTTCGGGCAGTGTGAATTCAGTTTTTGCGCCTGGCAGCACCGACTTCGGATCGACTCCAAATGGAACGAACTTATCCAAATCAAACTGAATACTCGCAGCTTCCTTCATCTTCTCAGGCGTCTGCGACGGCGAGGCTGACATCGACTGTCCCAAGCAAGCATTCGCCGCGACGACTTGCATCGCGCCGATGATTGCTACGGCGATGGATCGACGGTTGAGCACTTCAAATTTATCCAATCGTTACTGACAAGTTCCCTAATTGCAACTATCGGAACAATCGGCAAGCTCGACCCCATCGCTAAACGCTTTCCCAACTTTCAGCGGCATTTTAAGTGCTCGAAGCCAGCTTCACGCTCACATTCACCAATACTTTCGATGCTAGCCTTCATCAAAATCTCACTGCGGTCGCACTGAAACGAATGCAGTCATTTTTAAAGCGGATGCACTCGTGGAACTTGGTAACAATCCCTCATCAACTCCGACAGCCAATCAGTGGGGCATGGCCTTCATGGATCTGGATGGTTTCGCAGTCGACCGAGAGTTGATCGCCGCGTTCCCAGCCAAGTCGTTGTACGAGACTGGCACACTGCCGCTTGATAGGTCGGGTGATCGCGTACGCGTTGCGGTCAGCGACCCGCACAACTTTTCGGCTCTCGACGAACTCACCGCGTTTTCTGGATTCTTGCTTGAACCCGTTTCTGCGGACCCGCAGTTGATTCGTCAGTTGCTTCGTCAAACGCTAGGCGTTGGCGGCGGCATGGTTTCAGGGACAAATGATTCGTTGCTGTCGCAGTCGCAGAGCGATCCGTTGCAACAAGTTCTCGATTCAACAGAGAACGCAGCCATCGTCCGCTTTACGCGCGAACTGCTGCGCGACGCTTGCCAACAAGGAGCGAGCGATGTTCACCTCGAGCCCGAGGATGATCGGCTGACAATTCGCTTTCGCATTGATGGTGTCTTGCGACTGCAACAGGTTCCAGCCGAAGTCCATGCGCACCGCGATGCGATCATCAGTCGCTTTAAAATCCTTTCAAAGTTGAACATCGCTGAAAAACGTTTACCACAGGATGGCGGTTTTCAGTTTGAAATATCGGGTCGCGAAATCGATGCGCGCACATCCGTCATTCCAATGAAGCATGGCGAAGGGATCGTCTTGCGTATTCTGGATCGCGGCCGAGTCGATTACTCGCTGAGCAATCTTGGGTTCCCGCCTGCCTTTCGCGCGCAATGGGAACGCTTAATAAGGCGCTCCTCCGGAATGGTCTTGGTAACCGGTCCGACGGGCAGCGGAAAGACAACTACGCTGTACGGTTCGATCGCGTCGCTGCGCAGTCCAGAACTGAAGATCATCACGATCGAAGATCCGATCGAATACACGCTCAGCGGCATCAATCAAGTTCAAGTGCAACCCAACGTCGGGCTGACATTTGCAACGGGGCTACGAAGTCTGTTGCGCCACGATCCCGATGTCATCCTGATCGGTGAGATTCGCGATAAGGAAACCGCCGTCAATGCAATTCAAGCTGCGTTGACAGGTCATATGGTCTTCAGCACGCTGCACACCAACGATGCTGCGACCGCCGTCACGCGTCTAGTCGAAATGGGCATCGAACCGTTCTTGGTTTCCGCGACGCTCTCCGGCGTACTGGCTCAACGCTTGGTGCGCACACTTTGTCCACACTGCCGAAGACCTGTTCAGATCGAAAACGCGGAGCTGCCAGTTGATTTCCCTCGCAGCGAAGCGAGTGTCATTTATGAAGCGAACGGATGTCGTCAATGTCATGGCATCGGTTACCTCGGTCAAGTTGCAATTTTCGAACTGATGGAACTCGATCATGAGATTCGCAAAATGACTTTGAAAGGCGAATCGCCTTACGAGATTCAGAATTACGCGCGCTCGCGCGGTATGACTAGCATGCGTCACTCGGGTTGGCAAAACGTTCTGCAGGGCCGTACTTCCGTCGAAGAAGTGCTTCGCATCACTGCAGCGGACTCACAATAGGAAATTTGCCATGCCTCACTACCAATTCAAAGCGGTGACTGCGGAAGGCAAGCAGACGCAGGGCAATCTGTTCGCGATGTCGACCGCCGACGCCGTTGAAATGCTCTCGAAACGTGGTTGGGTTCCCGTTCGCCTCGAACCGCCGAAGCGATGGTTGCCCGCGCTGCGTTCAGTCGCGTTGTCTCAGCAAGTTGCGTGGTA
>JBGSJB010000733.1:0-2212 GCA_041742175.1 Pirellulaceae bacterium | reverse complement strand
CTCGGCGATCTTTGCCGCCGCGAAGGACTTGAACGTTACGGTCGAAAGTTAACCTGGACATCCGCTTTAGTCGAACACCTCGCCCAAGTCGGCTTCGAAGCCAACCTTGGCGCACGGCCGCTGCAACGCTTTATTGAAACTGATGTTGTGGCACCGCTTTCGAAATGGCTTGTCGAGCATGGTACTATATGTGGTCAAAACCTGGAGCTCGATTGGCATCCAATCGAACAACTAGTAGTCAGCGTCTGAATTCAACGAAGTGCCGGTCTATTAAACAAGTGTGAGTAGGTTGAGATGCGAACATTAATTGCTTTCGTTCTAAGTCTGAGTTGCCTCGGAAGTTGTCTGTTAGCGGATGACGCTACATTACAATATGCCGCGCTATCGCCTGAATTGGTCGCTGTGCCGCAAAATGTATTAGGGTTAGCGCACTCGCCGGAAGTGCAGCATGAATTGGGGTTCGACGATTCGAAACTGGCACAATTCGAAACAACGTTGCGTGAGATCGATACGATTTGGTGGCCTGCACGAATTCAACCTGTCGAACAACAGCGAAAGATTGTGTCGCAGTTGGAATTGAAATTGGTTGCAGCCGTTCAAAAATTAGGCGGCAAACTTGCAGTGGACCGGTTGCGGCAAATTGAACTGCAGTCGCAGAGCTCGCGAGTTGTATTGCGACCGGAAGTGAGCAAATATCTGAAGCTGGACGGCGCGCAGACGAAAAAACTGAACGACATTTTCTCAGCGACCGATGAGCTTGGCAAAAATCTCAAGCCGGACGATACCGAACGCGCGCAGAAGTTTGCCGCAGCTCAACAAGATGAACCAGCGAAAGCGCTCGCAGTTCTCCTGCCCGCACAGATCGACAAGCTGCGGCGCGCATTTGGTGAGCCGCTGGACACGCGGAAGCTTGAGCGCATCTATCCGCTCGCGCCCGAGTTGATCGACTCTGCGCATTGGGCAAATGATCGAACAGTTGATTTGAAGTCGTTGCGAGGCAACGTGGTGCTGCTGCATTTTTATGCGTTTCAATGTCATAACTGCATCGCCAATTTCTCGCACTACAAGCGTTGGGATGAGACGCTGCGCGAGCAAGGTGTCACTGTGATTGGCATTCAAACTCCAGAGACTTCGGCGGAGCGTGAGCCCGAGAAAGTGATTGCCGCAGCGAGCAAAGACGGATTCAAGTTTCCAGTATTAATCGATCTGGAGAGTAAGAACTGGAAGGCTTGGGGCAACACAATGTGGCCAACCGTTTATGTGATCGACAAACAGGGTTACATTCGCTTTTGGTGGCAGGGCGAATTGAACTGGCAGGGCGCTACAGTCGATAAGAAGATCGAAGAAGTTGTGGCGCAATTGCTGAAGGAATAAGTTGCATCTGTCGAAAATTGACGGATTCGGTCGTTGGCACAACGTCTTGAACGATAGAAAAACAAAGCCGATCAGCTGATCGGCTTTGTATGGAAACCAGGTGCTAATCTCTCGGTGATTAGCGGCGGCGGAAGAGTGGTCCACCGTAAGCAGCTTGGGCACCGAGCTCTTCTTCGATGCGGAGCAGCTGATTGTACTTAGCCATGCGGTCGCTGCGGCTGGCCGAGCCGGTTTTGATTTGGCCGGTGGAAAGACCAACTGCAAGATCAGCGATAAAGGAATCTTCGGTCTCACCACTGCGATGGCTCGAGATCGAAGTGTAACCGTTGCGAGCGGCCAACTGGATGGCTTCGATGGTTTCAGTCAATGTGCCGATCTGATTGACCTTGATCAAAATACTGTTGGCGATACCTTCGTCGATACCGCGTTGCAGGCGTTCGACGTTGGTTACGAACAAGTCGTCGCCAACGAGTTGAATCTTGGAACCGACTTTCTCAGTCAACAGCTTCCAGCTTTCCCAATCGTCTTCTGAACAGCCGTCTTCGATCGAGCAGATTGGGTACTTGTCGACCCAATTCGAGAGGAAGCCAACCATTTCTGGGCCAGAGAGTTTCTTGCCATCGATGGTGTAAGTCCTGGTCTTGGCGTCGTAAAACTCAGTAGCTGCAACGTCGAGCGCGATGAAGATCTGTTCGCCCGCGGTGTAGCCAGCTTGCGAAATAGCTTCCATGATCAAATCGAGAGCTTCTTGATTGCTGCCGAGATCAGGAGCAAAACCCCCTTCGTCACCGACAGCCGTGTTCAGCTTGCGGCTGCCGAGCACTTTCTTCAAGTGATG
>JBGSJB010000732.1:0-4106 GCA_041742175.1 Pirellulaceae bacterium | reverse complement strand
CGGAATCATGTCTACGTCTGCTGGCATCGCGAAGATCTTGTTCGTGGTCTTCTTGATCCTGTTTCTGGTCAGTATGATCGCGAATGCGATGCGCGGTCGACCGGTAGCGTAAGGAGATGGCGAACAAGCCAGTCAGCTTCCAAACACAGCTAAAGAACGGCGCAAGCGATACAAAGTTGCGCTGTTTTTATTTGGGTGTGCGTAGGTGGTACGAAGAAGTTTAAGCGGAAAACCGGGGGTAACGCCGTGCGGCACTCGCTGGCCTGAGCTAACACCGGACGGCTTGCGCCGGTTCCGCTGCAGAGTGGGTGCGATAGCCTGATGCCTGGCGGCTGATTGAAAGGGTTACTTAAGAAGCCAAGCCGTTGAGGCGCAGCTGTTCAACGAGATCGGTGAAGGCCGCTTTCAATCGCTGGATGCCGCCGTTGCGGAGCACGTCGATCTGTCCTTGGCTGGCAGCTTCTTCAAGTCGCTTGGCGATCTCGGTAGTCGGTGAAGCATAGAATGTAGAACTCAAGCCGCGCAAACTGTGCACCAGACGTCGAGCTACATCGAGTCGCTCTTCATTCAAAGCCGTTTCCACTTCGTCGAGTAGCATCGGGGTATCCTCAACAAAGATCTGGGCGAGTTCACACAATAACTGCCGATCCCCGTTAAGAGCCGCTAGGGCTGACGCTTCATCTATCGTTGTCGACTGGGGGTTCATGGACGAGTGAGCAATCATGTTTATCGCCTGCTATTAAAGGACCGACATCTTCCATTCGTCGTACCACTGTAGCGTGGAAGGAAGCAAAAGCCGTACCCAAACTATCAGCAACCATTATACTGACGTCGCATTCGTGGCCGTGGCATCTCGGTTGAAGACGTAAGGTGCGGACCTCTCGATCCCTCTTTACCGGCGCTTAAGCGGTGAAGACGGTGTAATGGATGTTTGTTAAATTTCTGGAGAACGGTCGATCAGCATGTACGATAAGCAAGCAGTTTGGCACAGATGATGCTTAGAAAGCTAACGTCGAATAGTAAGACGAGTGACGTCTTGATGCTATTTGGAGAAAGCGACGTGTAAGTCGCAGCGAGTTCCACTCGCGCGCCCAGCAGTTTAAGCGTCCAATTTTGAGGCAAGCAGTGACAAAAATACTCGTAATCGACGACGATCGAAGCGTCCGGCATCTGGTTTCATCTGGTTTAACCGGACACCAGGATTTTGAAGTGTTCACCGCCTCAGACGGGTCATCTGGTCTGCGGCTGATGCAAGAAACCCAGCCGCATGTTGCTTTGTTAGATATTTTCCTGCCCGAATACAACGGGTTGGAACTGTTCCGCAAAATTCGCGCACTCGATAGCAAATTGCCGGTGATCTTTATTACTGGCGACACTTCTAGTGAGACTGCGATTGAAGCGATGCGAGCGGGCGCGTTCGATTACCTGCCAAAACCCCTCAACATCGACCAACTTAGATCATTAACGACCAGCGCTGCGGAAGCACGACGTTTAATGGACGAACCGGTTGCCTTGCCGATTGGTGATGCGGACACCGGCGGCGAGCGGTTTGTAGGCAAATCGAAGGCGATGCTGGAGGTATTCAAAGCGATCGGCCGCGTTTCGGCTCAGAATGTTACTGTCTTGATCCGTGGTGAAAGCGGCGTTGGCAAAGAGTTGGTTGCACGGGCTTTGATGAATCACAGCGATCGACGCGACAAACCGTTCGTTGCTGTGAACTGCGCTGCGATTCCAGATCAACTGCTCGAAAGCGAACTGTTCGGCCATGAGAAAGGTTCGTTCACTGGCGCGGAAAGAAGGCGCGTAGGGAGGTTCGAACAATGCGACGGCGGCACGATTTTTCTCGATGAAGTTGGCGATATGTCAACGATCATTCAAGGCAAAGTCTTGCGGTTGTTGCAAGAGCAGCAGTTCGAGCGTGTGGGTGGCAACGAGTTGATTACGACTTCGGTGCGTATCATCGCGGCGACGAACCGACCGCTTGAAGAGATGGTTCGCAAAGATAACTTTCGCGACGACCTGCTTTATCGCTTGAACGGATTCACGATCCAGTTGCCGCCGCTGCGCGATCGGCACGAAGACGTTCCGCCGCTGCTTGAGTATTTCCTTCGCCGCGCGAAAGCGGAGATGAGTCGCCCGGAGCTGACCGGCATATCGCCTGAAGCGTTGAAGTTGCTGGTCGCGTACGATTGGCCCGGCAATGTTCGTCAGTTGCAATCGGTGGTTCGTCAATCTTTGCTGAGTACGACGGGCACGGTAATCGGTCCAGCCAATCTGCCGGACTTCGTTCGCAATCCGGGTCCGCGTTATGTTCCGTCGGAGAAGTCCATTAGTTCACCCGTGCCGCCCGAAGCCGCGCCACTGCGGCCTGCGGAAGCGGTTGCGGCAACGCCAGTTCCGCCATGCTCGCCGGCTTCGCAAGAGCGCGAAGGGTTTTCATTGGACCGTTTCATCGAAGATCGCTTGGCAGCAGGTTCAAACAAACTGTACGACGAAGTGCTCGAGCAAGTCGAGCGTAGGCTGTTCGCGCGCGTCTTGGCTGAAACGGGTGGCAACCAATCGCGCACTTCCGAGATACTTGGAATTACGCGCGGAAAAGTTCGCGACCGCATCGCCACTTTTGGAATCCACATGGATCGTACAATTTCGATCGACGACTGATTCCATCGACGACTGGCTGTCGAACTTGCGGCTCGCGGGGACTTAACCGCTGATGCGGCAGTGTTTCAAGATTGCCGTGGCGTCCGCTAAGTAGCCCACGAAGAACAGGCCGAACTCGCCGTACTTTGCGCTCGCTTCATCGAATCGCATCTTGTAAACGATCTCTTTCAAGTACTGCGGATTGCGAGCCCAAAGGGTTACGCCCCATTCCCAATCGTCGAGTCCGACGCTGGCGGTGACCACTTGCGTTACGCGACCGGAGAAGGCCATACCGCTCTGTGCGTGTTCAGCCATCATGGCATTGCGAGCGGTGAAGGCGGTCGTATACCAGTTCGCTCCAACCACGCGGCTTTTATTCATCGGATAAAAACACATCGCTGGCCAAGTCGGTAGTTCTGGGAACAGGCGATGTTGGTTCATCATGGGCAGCCGTTTTTCGTACGCCGCAACTTTGGCTGCGAAGGCCGGTGAGTTGCGATCTTCTCCGCCGCTCGCCAAACGCTCGGCGTACTGCTGCGGCGAAGGAACGTACTCGGAGATTTCAGTGATCGATACGAAAGAGTATACCGGTTCGATCGCTGGTCCCAGCGAACTGGCCATTACCGCTTGATGAACTGCGTCGACTTTCAACGGATCCGCGTCGAACAGGATCACTCCAAAATCCGCTTTGTGGCCGCTGATGATAAACGTTTGCAGACGCGTCGGCGCGTCAGCGTTTTGCGGATCGAGCGCAGCGGTCAGTGCGGCGGCGCCGTGGCGTTTCTGTTCAACGCTTAGCCGCTGCAGTTCGGCGCGGTTGAAGCGATAGAAAATATGCGAGCAGTGCCATCCCTCAGTCAATTGCACCGATGGTTCCGGCAGGTCGCTGGGACGCGTCCCAGGTCGACCTGCGGGAGCCTGTGCGGCATGCGTTGTGTCGGGTGCAGAGTGTTGTGAGGGTGAAGTCGCGGTTGCGTTCGATTCGGAAGCGTTCATAGTTACCGGATTCTTGCTGTGCAGTTGTTTCAGAATTTTGTGAGTTTGTGTGAGTATCGCTCTGAGGTTACCGCACGTTTGAACTCTCCGCCACCGGTGTGAATTCGAGCTCGCAGCGCTGTCCGTTGGCGCGCTGCCAATAATCGGGGCGGAGTCCGACTATCCGCGACTGATAACCGCTTCTAAAATTACGACTGCGAAAAATTGGCATCTTCACGATTCCGACATCAGTTCCGCCTCTCAACTACTCAGCGAAATCGACTATGCGCGTTGGCCTATTTATCCCCTGTTACGTCGATCAGTTTTATCCACAGATCGGAATGGCGACTGTGAAGGTGCTCGAGCGGTTGGGTGTTGAAGTTGATTTTCCGGAGGCGCAAACGTGCTGTGGCCAGCCGATGGCGAACACGGGTTGCCTCGACGATACGCGACCACTGGCGGAACGATTTCTGGAGATCTTCTGCGATTAC
>JBGSJB010000731.1:0-2480 GCA_041742175.1 Pirellulaceae bacterium | reverse complement strand
CAGATGAAGAACGTCAGCATGATGGCTAACTGGATCGGTGGTTCGTTCGTCAATCGCGATAAGAAAGGCGATCCGAAAGAGCGTTTGCCGATTCAAGTTGTTCCTTCCAAGATGCAGCGCGATGCGCTCAACTTTGTGCTTGAAACGACTTTCCGTGACAAGTCTTATGCGCTATCGCCTGAGTTGCTTCAGCGTCTGACGAAGGATTTCATGTCCGGTGGCTTCTCGGGCGATCCAACGTGGCCAGTGCATGATCGTATTCTCTCGATGCAAGCCTCTGCGCTAACATCACTGATGAATGCAACGGTGCTTCGCCGCGTCTACGATAATGAATTCCGTGTACCTGAGAATGAGGATGCGTTCACGCTTCCAGAATTGCTCGACTCGGTTACGAGTGAAATTTGGAGCGAAGTTGCCAAGAAAGGCGATCGCAAGTACAGCACGCGTCAACCGATGATCAGCAGCTTGCGTCGCAACCTGCAACGCGAACATCTGGAACGATTGATCGACCTCACGTTGCCAAAGAACGGCAATTCAGCGGCTTACAAAGCGATCTCCAATCTCTGCATGATGCAGTTGACAGATCTCAAGGAAAAGATCGTTACCGCTTTGAACGACAACGCCGAAGCGCTCGATCCGTACACCAAAGCTCACCTTCGTGAAGCTGAACAACGGATCACCAAAGCACTGGATGCGGATTACATCTACAACCAGACTGCTGCTGCGGCACCGTTTAATTTGTCAGCGCTATTTGGCCAGTCTGAGGAACGCGATCCACCGGTCGCTGATCAGCCGCATCCGGTTCAACCCGCAAGTGGGCAACCCGCAAGTGGGCAACCCGCAAGTGGGCAACCTGCAGTAGGGCAAGAAAGCTCCGCGCTTCCTAAGTAGATCGAAGTTTCACTCAATAAGTGATTAGCGCGAAACGGCTTCAGTATCATCGGGTACTGGAGCCGTTTTTTATCCGAGAAGTTCTTGAATGACGCGTGCCTGTTCCGGAACTCTCGCAAGTTGCTGGCCGTCTGGCGTTGGCAATCTCGCATGTGGTTCAAGTCCAAGCAAATGGTACATCGTCGCGACAAGGTCACTAGGAGTGACTGCCTCTGCGATCGGCGATTCTCCAGTTCGATCCGTTGACCCGTAGACGGAACCTTCAGAGACTCCGGCACCTGCCAAGAGTACGCTATAAGCACGCGGCCAGTGATCGCGACCGCCTTGCGAGTTGATCTTCGGTGTCCGACCGAACTCACCCATGACGACAACTAGTGTTTCATCCAGCATTCCGGACGCCCGCAGATCGTCTAGCAGCGCCGCAACCGCTTGATCCATAGAAGGGATCAGACCGACCGGCACTTTCGCTCCCGTGTAACCGGCGTGCAGTCGTTCATGCAATCGGTCATGTGTGTCCCAGCCAATGTTGTTGATCGTTACCAGCGGCACACCGGATTCCAAAGCCCTTCGCGCGAACAAGCAGCACTGCCCTATCGACTTCATTCCGTATCGAGCTCGCGTTGCTTCCGTCTCTCGCCCCAAATCAAACACTGCGTGCGAAGCGGTGTCGTGCAACAGTTCGATCGCTGAGAGCAACGATTGTTTATATTCTGACGTTGTGTTCTCAAGCAAAGCCCGCCGGCGTTCCGACTGAGTGAGTTCCAAGCCACCGCTTTGCGTCATCACTCGCTTGGCAAAATTCTTGTCTTGTGGGTCGGCGCCCAGCGACCAAGGCAAACTTGAGTCGCTTAGGAAGCCCTGCAACTGCGAGCCACCACCAAGCTGAAAATCGGGAACGGCAATGTGGACGGGCAGCGATCCAGCACCGCGGACATGTGACGCAGCGGGCAATAGGAAGGCGGGCGCTGCAGCTCGACCACCCGGTATGTGTCCCGAAAGCGCGTACTGAGTCGCCAAGTTGTGCTCGCCGACTGGTGAAGTCATCGATCGAACAATCGTGAAGCGATCCATGCGTTTCGCTAATTGCGGAAGGCCCTCGCCAAATTCGATACCAGCTAACTTCGTTTTTAAAGTTCCGAGCGGACCGCGAACTTCGCTGGCTGCTTGCGGCTTCGGGTCGAATGTTTCCAGGTGGCTGGGACCACCGTCGAGCCAAACGAGTACGCAACGCTTCGCTTTTCCAAAGTGCTTTGTGGCTGGATGGGCCGACTGTACTTCGCTGCCGCCTGCGCGACGCATCCAGCTTAAACTTGCCAAGCCGCTAAGAATCAGTCCATCGCGTCGCGAAATCATTCTAGAGAATTGCATTGTCTAGACCTCGGATTGTGGTTCGCGCGGAGGTTCTAGCCTTCGGCGCCGGTATCGAGTACTGCCATGAACGCCTTCTGGGGGATGTCTACGGAACCGATCGACTTCATCCGCTTCTTACCCTCTTTTTGCTTCGCCCACAATTTTCGTTTTCGCGTGATGTCGCCGCCGTAGCATTTCGCCGTAACGTTTTTGCGCATCGCTGGAACTGTTTCACGAGC
>JBGSJB010000730.1:0-5440 GCA_041742175.1 Pirellulaceae bacterium | reverse complement strand
GTGATGGTCGATCCGAACAGAGGCAGTGCCATGTGGGAAACGCCGTCCGACAACGCTTGGATCGGTGTCGCACCGCTTCGAATTCGTCTTTGCACTTCGTCAACAATAATGATCGCAGTGCCTTCAAGCATACCCAACGCAATCACCAGTGCGCTCAACGACATCTGATGCAGCGGCGTTCCCATGAATTGCAAACCGGTGAATACCATCAGCGAAGCAAAGGGTAGTGTAAGTCCGACGATCCAAGCGCTTCGCCATCCCATCATGAAGAACACGACCAGCACAACAGTCAGCGCACTGACAATTAGGTTCCACATGAGTGCATTGATGCGGCCTTCGACGATATCGTTCTGACGGAAGATCGTATCCATCGTTAACGTACGCGGAAGTCGTGATTTGAATGACTCGAGCCGCTGTTCAACGCGCTCTGTCCAGTAGTCAATTCGCGAGCTCGAATCAATGGACGCTGCGACCATGATCGCTCGATCACCAGCGACGATCGACAAACTACGCGGCGGATTCACTGCGGCTTTTTCGATTTTGGCGATGTCGGAAAGCAGTAGTGTCGCGCCGGTTTCTCCCGAGCGAACCACAATACTTCCAACTCGATCAACCGAATCGAGCTTGTTACCCATTTCAATTAGCAGGTCACTTCCAGCGGAGCGCACTTGCCCTGATGGAATTTTGGGGTCGCTGTTTGCGATTTGGCGATTGAGCGATGCCACGGAAAGACCGACGGCATTGAGATCGTCGGGCGACACCTCGATTACGATTTCTTCTTCCGGCGCACCGAACATCTCAACTTCTTCGGTTCCACCCACAGAACGCAGCTCATCCTGTAGTTCGCGTGACAGTCGCCTGAGAACCGAAAGGTTTGGTTGGTCGTCGGAATTCCAACGCAGGGCTGTGATGTACGAGAACGCCCGAACTTGGATAACATCCAAGTCAGGCGCCAGCGCGTTGTTGGGCAAGGCGGGTCGAGCATCGGAAAGTTTGTCGCGCACGCGTGACCAAACTTCGTCGACGGCGGTGACCTCATCTTTAAGAACCACAGTGACTACAGAAATATTCGCTCGTGATGTCGAGCGGATTTCTTTTACTTCTTCAACCGAGCGTAGTCGTTCAACCAACTCTTCCGTCACGAGCGCTTCGACGCGATCCGCATTTGCGCCCGGAACGCGTGTGTTCACGATACCCACGCGCTGCGTTAGCGTTGGATCTTCCATGCGTGGGCTGATCAAGAATGAAGCGATACCGAACACAACGATTAAGATAATCGTGAGTGCGAGCAGTCGTGGGTCGCGGTAGAAAATCGTTGTCATGGGCCTACAATGGATTTTGTTGGACGAATTTTTTGACCAGCGATGATGCGATGAGGAGCAACGGCAACGACAAGGTCACCTGACTTGAGCGAGCCTGCGATCATGGATCGATCACCCTCGGTGTGAACTACTTCGACGGTACGAACCGCTGCGATGCCTAAACCATCATCTTGAAGGTTTTCAACCACGAAGCAATTCCAAAGTCCACGTGGACCAGCGACAAGTGCTTCGGTTGGTACCCAGTAGCCGTTGGATCGCTCTTTCTGCGAAAAGCTCACGCGAGCAATATCGCCAGAAGCGACCTGTTCCCATGCGTTGTCCGGCAAGCTCACGATGATCGCTTGTGTGCGCGTATTGAGATCCACTTCCGATAGGACCGCTTGGACGGCCCCTGCCAAGGTGACGCCATTGCATTCGACGTCAATCAACTGACCCTTAGTAATCTTCTTGGCGAAGGCTGGTGAAACGCCAACTTTTGCTTCCAGCTTGCGAAATTCGACGACTGAAACAATCGCTTGGCCGGGCGAAACGATCGCACCTTCGTCGACTTCACGTGCGAGTATTTTGCCGTCGTAGGGCGCAAAGATCTGCGACTTTTGCAATTCGACATTCACCTGCGCGATGGCGGCTTCGATCGATTGCACTTGAGCGATTTGCGAGTCGATTCGTTCCGGACGAGTGCCCTCGAGCAGCTCGTCAAGTTGGCTTTGGGCGTTATCCACGACCGCGGTCCACCGTGCATGAGCTGCAACGGCTTGATCGAGTTCTTCGCGAGCGATCAACTTTTTGGCGAATAGGTTTTCGCGACGACGGAGTGATTCACTTGTTAGATCAAACTGCGATTGCTGTTCAGCCAGAGTTGCGCGAGCGGCTCGAATGCTCTCTTGACGCGGTCCTGCTTGGGCTTCTCGCAACTGTGCTTCAGCGGATCGCAAGTCTGCTTCTAGCTTGTGACGTTGAGCCCGCAACGCATCGACATCGAGTGCAGCGATCAATTGGCCAGCAGTGACGTCATCGCCGCGGTCGACGAACATTTCCGAGATCTGGCCGATGCGATCAAAGCCCAGCAGACTCTTGCGGCGCGCTTCGATTTGGCCCGTAAATTGACGCTTCATTTCGAATCCGTCCGTTTGTTGCAGTTCGACAGTCACTACATTGACGACACGGTCTGCGGCGGACTGACCTTGACCTGACTCAGTTTGAGCACTTGCCGTCAAACTGTGCACCAACATCGCTAGCAACCAAATAGTTCCTAGTTGCATGCGTAGTTTATTGAGCTGGGATTTGAACATGGATTCGACTCTAGCTAGCTTTAGGTACGCGGATTCGATTCGCTAAGAGGACAAGCGAGTTGCACTATTTTGTTGGATGCTTAGGCGCGCGACAACTTGGGCGAAGTGCGAGGCTTCTAACCGCAGTAGCTTTGGTTCCGCCTATTTGGGTTGCAACGGTTCTAATCAATGTAGGTGGATCATCCGATAAGAAGACCTACGCGGACTTGTAAAACGATAGCTCACTATTTGGTAAGCACTGACATTGCTTCTCAATTCTCCCCAAGCAGGACGAAACGTGCAACGAAAGCCGGTATACGGTCGGACGTGCGAGTTGCGCGGTCCATTACTGCTGCTTGCATCATTGTGGTTGGGCGTCATCGTTGGCTGCTCGCCATCGGTTCGCAAGGAATTTCAGTTCCGCCCACTTAGCGTTTCCGATCATCGCACAGCGCAGGCAATCGACGAAGCCGCGCAGTTTCCCGCGGCCAGTCACTTGCCGGAGCAGTATCAAGGTACTTCGCCGGGCGTCTTCGAAACTGAGAACTTGCAGTTCGTGGATGTGACGGTGGACGATGTTGTTCGCATGGCAATGGCCAATGGTCGCGTTCTCCGCGATTTGGGCGGCCGGATCGTGTCCAATCCCAACCAAGTAGTTACAACTGATATCCCCGAACTGATTCGTAGCGACGCGAGTACTGGCGTAGCGGCCGCGCTGGCCGCTTTCGATGCTCAATGGCAAGGTACGCTAAACTATAGCAAGACGGAAAATGGGCTCCGCAACCCGATCGTGGGATCTGCTATTACGGTCATTAAGCAGGAACGCGGCCAAGGTAGTTTGGGGATCACCAAAGTCGGCCAGGCCGGTACGCGAATGTCGGTTACTCACGGCCATATTTACGACGCAGACAATGTTGGAGTACCGCCAAGTCGCTTTGGTGAAGCTTTCGATACGTTCCTGTTCGCCGAAGCGCGACATCCGTTGGCGCGCGGCGGTGGGCGCGCATACAACGCTATCGCAGGACCTAACACTCCCTTCGGTTCCTATAACGGTTATTGGATCGCCAGCATTCGAAGTGATATCGCCGAAGACGAATTGCGGATCTCAGTTCGCGATTACCTGTATGGTGTTATCCGCGGTTACTGGTTGCTGCGTTTCGCATACGACAATGTGAAGACTCGTCAGTCAGCACGCGATATCGCCTATGAAGAACTGTTGGTTATTGAAGGCAAGTTCGATGAGGGAGTGGTCGATGAGTCGATCTTGCTGCAAGCGAAAGACAAATACCTGGCGGCGCAGCAGTTGTTTGAGGACGCGTTGGCTGGTCCTCCCGAACGCCAGCTCGCAGGTTTGCTAGGGCCCAGCGGTGCAATCATCTCGGGCACTGAACTGGGTCTACGAACTTTAGAACGTCGTCTGCGATTGCTAATTGGACTGCCCAATGGTGGCGGAGGTTTGTTGCGTCCGATCGATGAACCGATGCAAGCACCAGTTCATTTCGATTACCAGCAAGTCTTGCGCATGGCGTTGGTATCACGACCTGAGTTGCATCGACAAGCGAAAGTGATTGAACGACATCGGCTGGAGTGGATTGCTGCCAGAAACTTGCGGCTGCCTTCGGTTGACTTGGTGGGTTCCTATCGCGTCCATGGCTTTGGTCAAAAGGTGTTTGGCGACCCTGATATTGCCGAAGACAGTTCGATGAGCGAGTTTCTCAAAGGCAACTTGCAAGACATATCTGCTGGCGTTGAGATCACGCGTCCAATCGGAAATCGATTGGCTGCGACGGCGGAACGCAATGCGATGGTAGCGATGGCACGCGAGAACGCCATTCTCGATGCACAACAATTAGAAATTTCACACGAAATAACCAGTGCTCTGGCTGAAGTTGAGCGGAGCCAGCGTGCGATGCAAACGACCGCCGAGCGCATTGAGGTTGCCCGCAAATCGTACGAGAACTTAGCCGCAAAATATGCCGAAGGTCTGCCAATCCCGAAAGAAAATGTCTTGGAGTCCAGTCGCCAAGTAATCGAACTGCGGCTTTCTGAAGCGATTGCGAGGGTGGATTACTCGATCGCCTTGGCCAGCCTTTCGGTAGCTCAAGGTACTTTGCTCAATGAAGTGTCGGTCTACTGCGGTTCTGCGCCAAACATAGAGGCAACCGAAGCTTTGCTGGGAACGAACGGTGGAAATCCACAACAAGTAGCTGCATCGAGGACTGCCTTAAATTCGTCTGAAGCGAGCATTGTCACAACGCTGGCCCGGCCAGTTGCAGATGAAGCTAGCGTAGTTGAGCCGTACGCTCAGATGAGCGTAATTCTAGGTGCCCCTATCGCCTCGTCCGTCGATGAAACCACGATGGCCGACGTATCGTTATCAAAGCCTATAGCGATTGGGGTGACCGAGTCATCAATTCGGCTGGCCACACCTCAAGACAATCCGACGCCGCTGCGTCGCTGAGAGTTTCTAGCAAGCAATAGGCAGGTGTTGCCGAATCGCACGTCCTTCAATCGCTACAACGCAAGCTTCTGCATCTTGTAGCGACCGTTCTACGTTTGCCGCCTACATAGGCTTTGGCGGTCGTACAGAACGCTTGGCACGCATTGCTGTTCGAATCAATTTATTTTGCGTTTCGGATGTCCTACATCAAATCCGGTCTGGGGTACGTACTAATAGCCAAAAGGCACCCAAAAGGTAGGTTCTGGTTACAACATCAATTTGATACCACAGCCATGCGGATGGCTCGCACCGATACTGTTTCCATACCCGAGTTATCATAACCGTCTGTTAAGTTTTACCCAGGAGTTCACAATGTCAGCAGCGCCACCGGAAGTGCTAACCAAGAT
>JBGSJB010000729.1:0-2195 GCA_041742175.1 Pirellulaceae bacterium | reverse complement strand
GAGACGCTGGCTCCTAGCTTGCTGAGTTCGTCTTGCGTTGCCTTCAGAACGCTTTGGGTCGGAGCGTCGTTCTCTTTCCAGAAGAACAGGAACTGAAATGTCAACGGCTCGTTGCTGTCGGCTTGCGCAATCTCGGCGGGCTGTTGGGCCTGCGCAGGCGAATTCATGACTGTCGTTACTGCGAAGGCGATCAGGCAGGCGCTGCGTAGAATCCTGCGAAACTGAAGGTTAAGTGCCATTTCTGGTTCTCCTATTCCGTACGTGGGTCCGTTGTTGTGACGGTTAAATCGAAGTCTCTTTTACAGGGCTTATATCTTATATTCGTCTAAACGCATATGCCAACTGAAGAACTATTAGAGCAACCGGCACCAAGGACTTGATTTAGCCATGTCTAATTCTCTTTATGATTTCGCCGTGGTTAACTCAGAATGAGTCAGTCGGCTTAGGGCTTGTAGTCCGGTGGGAGGTTCCATCTGCCACGGAAGGACCACCGCGCGATTGGCATGTACTTCTTTGACTTCGCGTAAGTACGTTTGCTCATGCGATTGACGCTGCTTCATCAGCGGATCAGTAACTGGCAATGGACTGAGCACTTGATTGATGACCCAGGCATAGGGCTCGATCCCGGCGCGTCGCAAATCACGCTGCAGGGCAGCCGCTTCATGGACCGGAGTCGCCTCGGGAAGTGTGACGATCAACACGCGGGTAAAATCCCGATCGCGCAAGCGCGGCAGCAGGTTTGTAACGGCTTCGGGCATTTCACTCGACTGGCGTGTGACCTCGCGGTGGTAGGCAAGTGCCGAATCGAGCAAAAGTACCGTATGGCCAGTGGGAGCTGTATCGAGCACGACAAACCTGTTCGTGCCAGCGGCGACCGCATCGGCGAAGGCCCGGAAGACAGCGATCTCTTCGGTGCAGGGCGACCGAAGATCTTCTTCCAGAAGCGCTTTGCCCTGAGCGTCAAGGTTTGCACCGGCTTTACCCAGGACTTCAGCCGAGTACCTCGCGGTCTCTGCGTCAGGATCGATGCGACTGACTGTCAAGGTGGGCAGTCGTTCATCATTCATCGTCGCGGCGATGTGTGCGGCGGGATCGGTTGTCGACAGATGGACTTCGTATCCCCGCTCTGCAATTGCCACAGCAACCGCTGCAGCCACCGTGGTTTTGCCAACACCACCTTTGCCCATCGCGAGGATGACACCATGACCTGGGGCAACCAGATCATCGATCAGGTCGCCAAGCTGTGGCATCAGCCGGAACGCGTTAGCGTCCGGTTCCATCGTGGATGGCCCCTGGTAAGATAACCGGGGGCAAACGCCCTGCAACTGATGGGGGAGTTCGCCAAGTCGACGAAGTGAGTCGACTCCAGCAATCTCATCGGGACTGAGTGGAACTATGGTTTTTGAAAAGTCCTTCAGGCTGTCGGGCATCGCGGCCAGTGCCGTAGCACCGCGCTGCTGCAGAGCGACTGCGTAAGGATCACTTGTGTCGACTGCATTGAACACGCCGTTGATCACGAGGTGCTGGTTGTGAACTCCAAGCTCAGCCAGTTCACCGCTGGTACGAGCCGCTTCGCGCAGCGCACTCGCTTCGGCGCGGGCTACGAGTACGAGCGTTGTCACTGCGGGATCGCCAAGAGATTTGACGGACTCTTGATACAGTTTCTGCTGCGCCTGCAAGCCGGCCAAAGGTCCCAGACAACTGGTCCCGGTTGTGTTCTGTTCCATGAAGCCATCCCAGGCCGATGGGAGTGTGAGCAAACGCAACGTGTGACCGGTCGGCGCTGTATCGAAGATCACATGGTCGAACTCTGCGGTCGCTGCTGGATCACCCAGCAAGCGCGAGAACTCATCGAAGGCTGCAATCTCAAGCGTGCATGATCCCGAGAATTGCTCCTCCATGCTCTTCACGGCCGTTTCGGGCAACAAGCCGCGATAAGGGCCAACCATGCGTTCGCGATACTCGGCCGCCGACTTTTCTGGATCAAGATTCATGGCGAACAGAGTCGATATCGCCGGGATCGCGGTCGGATGGTTACCGAGAGTGACACCCAGTACCTCATCAAGATTGGATGCGGGGTCAGTCGACACAAGCAGGACTTTCTTCCCCGCGTCGGCAAGCTTTACCGCGGCCGCACATGCCACCGATGTTTTGCCAACGCCACCTTTACCTGTGAAGAAAAGATTGCGGGTTGG
>JBGSJB010000728.1:0-4389 GCA_041742175.1 Pirellulaceae bacterium | reverse complement strand
TACTCGTGAGTGTATCGCAGGCAGTATGGGCATTCGGTCTTCAGCAAGAAATGCAGTATGACAGTCTTGCCGCGGTTCTCCGACAGTTGGAACATATTGTCATCGAGAGCCGAAGGAACAGTAAAATCCTTCGGGTTTTCGGCTTGCAGGTTTGAGAAAGCGATCGCCATAAAAACCACTAGTACGAACGTAAAAGTCCTCATAGAGTTGTCCTTGCCTGAGGTTAGTAAAACTAGATCCGGAAGCCATCACTGCCATTTAGACGCGAAGGATCTCGAGTTCTTACTTGTCTAACGCAACTAGTAGTCGTCAGGCTCTTCCGCGTCAATGAAAACGGTCCACCGGATTCTCTCTTTTGAAAATGGCGGAACGCTCAGCCGCTCGCTTGTTGCAGTCGATCGCATAGCAGCTTTATTGATCCGTGAAGGCTGGGCTCTAGAACCAGGATGGACAGTCTCGTGGTAGCCTCGGCTAGTATTTGGGTACACAGTCTCATCTATGGAACACCAGTTCTGCAAACAGTAACGCAGGTCTCCGCTCTGAATACACTCGGAATGCGCGCCCAATTCTGTTCCAATCGTTGCCTAGGTACTGACCGAAGTTCTGGACCGCAGCGCTTGGGTTCATTGGCGAGTCATGCAACAGACGGCTACCGTACGAAGGTACACGATGTTTTCACTGCAATCGAAGAATGGGGTGCGATCCCGAATTTCCACCGAACCCGCATCACGACCCAATCAAAGTTGGTTGCTGTGGTTGTGGAGATGGTTCTGGCGTGTAAACCTCGTTGTCTCTCTCGTTGTCGTCTGGTACTGCTTCTACGTCCCCAACAACAACATCGCTTGGGCCCAGGACTACGCTTCGGCGCAACAACTGTCGGTCCAATCCGGTAAGCCAATGATTCTCTACTTTACCGGAAAGTGGTGTGTTCCATGCCGGATCATGAAACGCAACGTCTGGGCTGACAATGAAGTTGCAGCATCGGTAAATGCAGCGTTCATCCCAGTGGTTATTGACGTGGATGATGCTGACGCGGGCTCAGAGGTAAGTCGCTACGGTGTCGGCGCCACGCCGAACACGATTATCACCGATCCAAAAGGGAATGTACTACAGCAGAAGGCAGGAGGAATGGGCAAAGTCGAATTCCTCGAAATGCTTGGGAAGACGAACCGAGGCTCCTCGAGATAATCCCGCGCGCTTGTCGCGCAGATTGTTTGGCTTCCTAAAAGGTAGGTGACTGTTTCGGGATGGCGACGAGGGACTATGGTATTAGCATCTTGATCTCCGCCGAGTCGCAAGCCGCCGGCTGTTAGCGTCTCTCGATGTTGCGGCCTCAGCGAATGATCTGTCGCTCGAAGAGTCAACCATTCGGCCACTCTTCGATGCATCAAGCACCCTTAGTTGGAAGCAGAACAATCCGGAGTGCGAGACGGCCAAATACAACTTGGCGAGTCTCGAAGGTCGGGAGGAGAAGCTGGATCCGATGGCCCAACCACCGACTTGGAGTACGACGTTTGCAAATGACGGCGGTCCGTTGATCGTCCTGCCTCGTGACTTGCTCGGCTATTGGAAGGGCTCGGAAGGCGTCTCTTCTCGAGACGACTTCCCGTTTGGTCCCGACTACGCCAGGGCGTGTGAAGCGTCAACTTTGTTAACCATATCCAACGACCCTTTTTCGTTTTCTTGCCTAGATGCTCCGATCCTTAAGTTGAACCGGTTCTACTAGTACGACTGGAACCACTCAAAAGCATGTCACGAGAAACTTTCTTTTGCCAATTCGTGACCTACGTTCGTCCTAATTTGATCTTTCTAGGTAGGCACATCAGTTTCCCTACTCGAATTGGCTTGGGTTCAACATGGCAAAGGAAGTTACAGCCGTCTTGCTGACGGTCTCTGAGGTTGCGGCGATGGCGGCGGTCAGTGTTCGCGTTATTTACCGGCTCCACGACGGCGGGCACATTCCCGCGATGATCAAGGTGGGCGGCGCGTCCCGATTCAAGCGTTCCGAAATCGAAAAATGGATCGCTGACGGATGCCCCAGGAACGTCCGCGGAACTAGACAGTCCGTCACATCGCGCTAATATTCTCGGCACGCAGATAGGCTGATCCCCGATAAGCTGGCTTAACTCTCCAGTTTCTGCGTGTTTTCTTTCAGAGTTGCGAGTGAGTTACCGCATCATGGCTTCAATTAAACGCAAGACGTACACGCAAGCTCTCCCGCCCAATGCAGTGGTTCGTGGCGATTCGGTCAAATGGACCGCCCGAGACGGCACAAAGCGTTCAGGGAAGCTGCTGGAGCGTGACGGGGCCCAATACGTGCGGTTCCAGTCGGATACGTGGTACGCGAAGTATCGAGACGCTGAAGGTATCGTGCGCATCGTTCCCACGGGATGCCGGGACAAAGACATTGCCAAGGCAAAGCTAAACGAATTCGTTCGGGAAACTGAGCGAATCGTTTCCGGTGTGGTTTCCCAATCAGAGATCACTTCCGCACGGCAGCTTGCGGTCGACATTAACGAGCAGGTGAAGGCTTACCTTGAGCACTTGAAGCACCAGCCAGGGCAAGGAAAACGCTCGCGGGTGAGCGAAAAGCACATCATCGACGTAACTAGATCTCTCAAGCTAATCGTCCGCGAGTGTGGCTTCGAGACGCTACGGGAACTGAATCAGCCAGCTTGCGTTGGTAGGGTCCAGGTTTGGGTCACAGGACAGCTCGACAGTAAAACCCGAGATTGGTCGAACAAGACGATAAACTCCTATGTGGCTGCTTTGCGGGCGTTCTGCAATTGGGCGGTCGAATTGAAGGGTTTGCCAGCCAATCCGCTCGACAACTTCCCCATGCTCGACATCTCCAGCCAAAAGAACCCTCGCCGGGCCATCACGCCAGAAGAGACCGCTCGGTTGCTCAAGGTTGCAAAGCTGCGGCCGGTTGCCGAGTATGGCCGCGAAGTGGTCAAGCTCGATGAGAAGAACGGCAAGAGAACCGCTTGGAAGCGTGCTGAGTTGAAGTACAGCGACATTGAAGCCGCCCATGCTCGCGGCTTAGTGAAGCTGGCCAAATCGCCCAATAAGATCAAGGAACTGAGGGCAACGGGCGAAGAGCGTGCGCTGATGTACTTGGTGCTGCTGACAACTGGCCTGCGACAAAACGAGCTAGCAACGCTCAAGGTTAACGATGTTGAGTTCGGGGTGCGTTCATCGCTCAAGCTGCAAATCGAGAACGAGAAGGCCGGTAAAGGCTCGGAAATCCCACTTCGTGCCGACGTTGCCCTGCAACTGAAGGCTCACATCGAAAAGCGTGTTTTGCAGCCTTCGGATAGCGTGCTTCGCGTCCCGGATAAGCTGATTCGAGTGATGGACCGCGACTTGGTGGCTGCATCGATCGAGAAGATCAACGCCAAAGGAAAGCGGGTTGTCGTCCATTCAACTCGCAACACCTTCGCCACCATGCTTTGCAATGCGGGCGTGGCTCCACGGGTGGCTCAAGAGGCAATGCGGCATAGCGACATCGCATTGACGATGCGGGTTTACGCCGATAGTGACCAGATGGACATCGCCAGCGCGGTCGAAAGTCTTCCGAGTTGGACCCCAGGATATGCCCCAGAAGTCTCACTGACCCCAGGATATGCCCCTAATTCCGACACACAACGGCAGGAATTGGCACATTGCGGCACAACTTTAGAAGCCACCCCTTCAGGTGAAGAAACGAAAAAACCCTTGGAAAACAGCGATTTTCCAAGGGTTTCTGATGTCGGGGTGATAGGATTCGAACCTACGACCCTCTGGTCCCAAACCAGATGCGCTAGCCAGGCTGCGCTACACCCCGAGTGCGTGTTGTTTTAGTCGATGAACGCTATTCTGACAATGCGACCTGAGCCTTGGTACAGACGTTCGGAGATGTTTTTCCGTTTCGTGACCATTTATGAGCGCTCGTCGGTGTCCTAATGCGTTCTATCAATGAAATTGCTGCTTCGGACCGGCTGGAATTAGCGAAGTACGGTGGGTTGCATCCCGCCTTGGATGGTGTCGCGAGCGACGGAGGCACTTGAGTTGATCGTGATGGTGCTTAGGGGCGCGGTATAGGGGCGAGTTGCGAAGAGAGGCAGCGGAAACAGCGGTGCGGTTGGCAATGTCGGCGCGATAGGACGTAGCCCGCTGGACGCGTAATGTGGTTGAAAGGCTGCTGCGGGCTGCGGCGACTGAGGCTGTTGCAATAGAGATGGCGAGGGTGGCACGACAGGCGGATTGGTTGGCGTCAGATCCGTCGCTTGGCTGGCAAGTGCGTAGGCTTGGGGTGGTATGGCGAGGCTCGTACCGCTGGCGGGCTTGCTGGCTGGTCCGCCAGCAGGCCAGGGCAGGACGCGTTGCTGTGCGAGCAGCGGCAGTCGA
>JBGSJB010000727.1:0-11191 GCA_041742175.1 Pirellulaceae bacterium | reverse complement strand
GATAACGCACCGTGACGGAGCCATCCAGGTGCGAATCGATCGCAGTGGAGTTCTTTCGCTGTGGCGCTGGGACCGTCTGCAGTGGGAACCGTTTGCTTCTCAGCCGAATGATCCATCGCTGCCATAAAGTGCCGCTCAGTTACTCTTACGCCGACTTGGCGACCAGCGTCCCCGCGGCCGATTGGCTGAGTTTGTTGTAAAGCGTCTTGAGGCTGATACCAAGTTCATCGGCGGCAGCTTGTTTGTTGCCACCGTGCCGATTGACGGCTTCGTGGATCGCCGCTTCTTCGAGTTCCTTGAGTGACAGCGGACCGAGAGTGCGCAAGTCTTTCCTCAAGCGACGATCGGTGAAATGTCGGGGAAGATGCTCCGGCAAAATCGGTGGTTGTTCGCAGAGGATCGTCGCGTGTTCGCTCACGTTCGCGAGTTCACGAACATTTCCGGGCCAGACATGGTTCAGTAATTCCGACATCGCTTCGGGGCTGAACAGATCGGTGTCGGAGATTGAGTCCTGTCGAAAGCGACGGAAGAGGTGAACAGCCAACTTTGGAATGTCGGAAGTGTGTTCGCGAAGTGAAGGCAGGTGAATTTCGAAAGTATTGATGCGGAACATCAAATCCTCGCGGAATGAGCCTTCTTCGACCATCTGCTCCAAATTGCGATGCGTAGCGCAGACAACTCGCACATCCACTTTAAGTGGATCATTGTCGCCAACGCGTCGCATCTCACCACTTTCGAGAATGCGTAATAACTTGGCTTGCATGCCCAATGGCAATTCACCGATCTCGTCTAGAAAAATTGTTCCGCCGTTGGCAACTTCGAACAAGCCTTCGCGGTGCGAGTCTGCGCCCGTGAATGCACCTTTGCGATGACCGAACAGCTCGCTTTCAATTAGATTTTCGGGAAGCGCGCCGCAATTGATCGCCACAAAAGCTTCCGCTTTACGTTGGCTCTGATCGTGAACGGCGCGCGCGACCAACTCTTTACCGCAGCCCGTTTCGCCCCTTATCAAGACCGTTGAATTTGTTGGAGCAACTTTGGCTACCAACTTCGCGACGGCCAGCATGAGAGGATGATCGCCGACGAGCTGCACACTGGTTTGATGCTGCTCGATCTGCTTTTTGTTTGCATGGTACTTCTTCACTCGATCGCGTCGCTGCGATATTCGTTCGAGCAGGGCCTGCAATTCAACTAAACGGCAAGGTTTGGTCAAGTAGTCACACGCGCCGAAGCGCAGGGCCATTACAGCTGTGTCGAGCGATTCTTTGCCGGTCAGTACGATCGTCTCAGTCTCAGGCGAAAGCTCTTTGGCGCGGCGGATCACCTCGATCCCATTCATGCCTGGCATATCCAAGTCGACCAATACACAATCGAATGTCTCGCGTTCCAGTGCAGCGACAGCCGTGTTCCCGTCTGGACATACTGCCACGCGATGCCCCATACGCGGCAATTCCATACTCATCAGTTCTTGCAATGATTCTTCATCATCCGCGAAGAGGATCTTTAGTCCGTTAAGCGGCTGCTTTGATGGTTTCATGTGATTGCGGGTTCGTTCTTTCGAGAGGTACAGTCAACACAAATTTCGATCCTAAGCCTGGTCCGTCGCTATGAGCTACCAACTCGCCAGCATGATCTTGCACAATACGGTAAGTGATCGAAAGCCCCAAGCCCGTTCCGCGTCCATCGCGACGACGAGTAAAGAAGGGTTCGAACAGGTGATCGAGCACTTCGGAAGTCATGCCGCAACCGTTGTCGCTTACGGTTAGCGTAAACGTCGACTCGTCGTGTTCGAGCAAGACTGTTACTAGTCCGCCGTCGTCGATCGAATCAAGGGCATTTGTTAAAAGGTTTAGAACGACTTGTTTCAGTTCAGGTGGGCTAACCCAAGCGCTGAGGCCTTCTTCGCCGATGTACTCGATCTGCTTATTTCGGTATTGGCCAAGATGCTGCACCAGTGCGATCATGTCGGAGATGGATGCATTCACATCCGTTTTCTGCATTCGCTGCGATTCGTTGAGTCGCGAAAAATCGAGCAAGCGTTCGGTGATTCCCTTGCAACGGAAAGCTTCATCTTGGATTCGTTTTAAGTACTTGCGGAGCACATCCAATTCTTGTTCATCGTAATTGACTTCGGCAATCGTTCCTTCAGCGTTTTCGCACTGTACGTGGAGAATTTCGTGGAGGCGGCCCTCTAAAGCTTCGGCGCTCCAGGCGATCGACGCGAGCGGGTTATTGATTTCGTGCGCTACACCGGCAGCGAGAAACCCGACGCTTGCCAACTGTTCGCTGCGGACGACTTCGCGCGTCCTCTGCTGGACTTTTTCGTTGAGGTTATCTCGTATCTCGATGAAGCGACGCGTCATATTGTTGAGTGCACTGGCTAACTCAGCCAGTTCGTCGTGCGATTGCAGTTCGATTTGCTGCTCAAACTGGCCGCTGGCGATCGAACGACTTCCGGCGAGCAGCACTTTGAAGGGCTGAACGACTGCACTGCGAAAGTACCAAAACGCGACGCCTAGGATGATTAAGGCTGAGGCGGCCGAGAGTGCGTTAAAGGCGATCCAGCTTCGATAGCGATCGCGTTCTTCGTCACGAAAGTGCAACATCCATTCGAGCAAATAGGTTGGCAGTTTGTGGGTCATCTTGCCCAGTGCGACGAGATCATCTTGAGAAATCGGCGTTCTTGGATTGGCCATCATCTGGGTTTGCAACGCTCCCACGTTCTTTTTCATCGCGAGAATCATCGCCACCTCCTCGCGGCGTTCGGGCTTCGATGCATCGATGGTGACATGCCCCGCCAAATGCGATTCGTAGCTTCGAAGACTGACCAGAATCTTGCCGAGTTTCAGAATCTGAAGATCGTCTGGAACCTCACGTTGGGGCAGCATTCCGAGCTGTCGTTCGAACAGCGATCCCGCTGAGTTTTGTTCACTGATGCGCGCGGTGAAGCGAAACTCGTCGACCTGCTCCTGCAGCTGCGAAATGGTCTGTAATTCACGAGCGCGCTGGCTGAGTAGCAATGCCAGATGACGGTACGCGTAGACTCCGCGCAAACTGCTGAAAAGCAGCAACAGCAGCGTGCCCGTCAGCAGTACAGTTACACACAGGAATTTTTTTCGGATTGGCATTCGCGATAGCACGAGCAACCTCCTTGTCGCACGTATCGAAACCGGTCTAGATTTAGACAGGTTCTAAGCGGTCGCGGGAGTGTAGCTATCTCGAGCGCAGGCGGATAGTCGAACAATCCGAATATATTGCAAAGATAAAACGATTTCGCAGTTGGGGTAGTCTGCGTCTGGCCGATTTAATGCAAGGAGTTCGTCAACTCCAGGGGAGACATCCTCGCAATGGCAGCAAAAAGATAGAAAGTGTTTACAGCTGCTGCGGAATAAGAACTTGGCAGGGAAGGTGTGCGGTTTAATCGACAGAAACGGAGTTAACCAACTGCATACCGTTGATTGCTCGACGAACGGTTTCCTGTGCCATTTGTTTGGCGTAGAAGGTTCGCACGCGTCCTTGCAGCAGCACTTGGTCGCCTTGCTGGATAACTTTCAAATGTCTTAGGTCCGCGATGGGGCTGGCGGCGAGGAGATGTTTTACCCTTCCGGTAACATCTCGAAATCCAGAATCGATCATCTGTCCCCTCCTATTTGAACACATTCGGAGTGAGCCGATATCGTCATGAAGTTGCTCTTAGGCGCTCACTGGTTAAGTCATACCAATAAGTTCAAGTATCGACATTACTCTCAGCAAGTCAAGCTTGATCCGCAAGATCCCTACATCCGTCACTGAACTTCGTCTGAGAGTGGAGAAATCTCTTCCTATTGAGACTTGGCCATGATTGCTGAAGTAATTTCCCATAACGTCTTTGACGAATTGCCCCCACAACTTGAAATCGAAGAACGATGGTAGAGATCCTCTGTACTATTACAGGTGTAATTTCAGGAATAGCGATCGTCGCTGCGCTAATGCAACAGCAAGGCAGCCGTAGTCGTTTTGAAGCTCCTGAACCACCTTCGCTGGACGAAACCGAAAGCCTCAAAGGCCTTACAACACAGCTACAGATGCTGACTCATCGTGTTGCGGCAGACGTTTCTGCGCACACGCAAAAGGTGGTGCACATCAACGAATGTCTGCTTCCTGCGCAGAACGAGCCCGAGCGAATTCTGACGGCGATCAGCGACTTGATTCAGGCGAACGAGTCGATGCAAGGACAACTTGCGGCAGCTCAGCAGCGACTCAGCAAACAATCCGAACAGATCGAAGTAACGGCGCGGCAGGCTCGAACCGACGCCTTGACCGGCTTGGCCAACCGTCGCGCTCTTGAAGAGTCGCTCGCGAACTGTATCGAAGCGGCAGCATCTCCCAACGCGACTGCACCCGGCGGGCTGTCAGCATTGTTGCTGCTGGACATCGATTACTTCAAGAGTTTTAACGACAGCTACGGTCACACGACAGGCGACGCAGTTCTAGCGAGTTTTGCCCGCAGTATTTCCAAATGGTGCGATGGAAAGTACTATTCCGCGCGGTACGGCGGTGAAGAGTTTGCAATCATTCTGACCGGAACGCAGGATTCGTTAACGGAGTTGGCGGAGCTTGCTGCTGAAGCGCGAGCCTTTATCAGCGAACAAGTTATCAATCACGAAGACTTGCGGCTGACAATCACTGCTAGCGCGGGATTAACGCAAATTCAAAGTGGTGACACACTTAAAAGTGTTTACGAACGCGCCGACGAAGGCCTCTACCGTTCGAAAAAATCTGGTCGTAATCGTGGTCACTGGTTAGCCGATGGTGAATGGCGTCCCTTCCCTTCAGCTATCAAGTCCAGCGACACAAAGCAGGTCTCGCAGATCGAAGTTGCTGCCTTGGAAGCTACGAGGTTGATAACTCGCAAGCATGTCGAGGAGATCAAAGAACATATCGCAACACCGAAGTTGAACACGCCGCATCGTCCCGAATCGCCGAAGGTTGACGACACGGATATTCTTGACTTGAGTGCATTTGTTGAGCGACTTGAAACGCAGCTCCAACAGCTCAGTCGAGCCGAGATGCCTGCGTCGGCTATTATGGTCGAAGCGGTGGGCCTGACACCGGACGCTGTCAGAGACTTTGAGCGATCTTGGAATGATGTGCTCGACTTAGTCCAGTCGAACTTGCGCGGTATCGATCTGATCTGTCGTCTGCGCCAGAACACACTTTGCGTCTTCATGCCTGGTTGCACACTCAATACATCGCTCGAGCGAGCCGGCAGTATGCAGCACATGCTCGAAGCTCGTCGCGAATCGAGCGCGCCAAATCACTATCCTGAGCGATTTGCGATCGCAGCGGCTAGTGCGCAGTTCAATGAAGAAGCTGGCCTGTTCCTCCAGCGGTTGGAAGACGCTCTGGAAGAAGCCCAGGATGCAACGGCGCTGGAGTTGGTGGTTAGCAGCGCTAATAGCAGCTACTTCCATGCAACTTAGCAAAAACAGCTTCGCTTGCATTGCAATTTTTGGGACAACTTTCGGCGAGTGCCGTGCAATGGGCTGATTCGTCTTGTAGTCAAACTTGCCTTTGCCCTAAAATTCGAGCTCGTTTTGAAAAGGAATTCAACGTTCAAGTGCAACCCAGGGCATTTGTAACGGATCAAAAGTGGTTACGGAGAACCTCGAAATGGCTAATAGACTTTCCCGCCGCCGTGCATTTCGAAACGCACAGCACTTTGCGCTCGCATTGAGTTTGATCGCTGTACCGCAAATTGTTTTCGGTCAAGCACGGCAGGCCGCGCCCGCTCAAACGGCTGCCGCCGCGCCGGTTTCTCCTATGGAGAAGATTCCGAAGGTCGTCGCCGTGGTCAACGGTCAGACCATTACTCGGGACAAACTCGCTCAGGAGAGCATGCGACGCTTCGGACCAGTCGTACTCGATAACTTGCTCAACAAGTACTTGATCCCTCAAGCCTGCAAAGCGCAGGGTATCAACATCACGCAGGCTGACGTGAACAATGAAATCGCGCGGACTTCGAATAAGTTCGGTTTAAGTACCAAACTGTTCCTCGAAGCGATGGAAAAAGAACGCGACATCACACCGGAGCAGTACTCGAGCGAAATCGTGTGGCCTATGTTGGCGCTGCGAGCCCTGGCTGCCGACAAGATCAAAGTGAATCCACAAGAGATCGATGCGATCATGCAGGCCGAGTACGGGCCAAAAGTCCAAGTTCGAATGATCGCGGTCAGTCAAGTTGAGAAGGCGAAGCAATTGCATGCTGCCGCCACCGCAGCTCCAGAGACCTTCCGTCGCTTGGCTAAAGAGCATAGCGAAGATGCGCTCAGCGCTAGCGTCGAAGGCCTTCTGCCACCAATTCGTCGAAACAGCGGCGATGATCAACTGGAGAAGATCGCATTTCAGCTTCAGCCGAATCAGATCTCGCAAGTGTTTCAAGTTGGCGAAATGCATTACATGATCCAATGCGTTCGACAGTTGGCTGCAACGCCACCGAACCCACAAATGTTGCCTGCGATCCAGCAGCGAATCGAAGAACAGTTGCGCGATCAACGAGTTGGTCAATCCGCGAACGAAATTTTTGCTGCCCTGCAAAAGAAGAGCGAGTTAGTCACCGTCCTCGGCAATCGTGAATTGGAAGCCAAGTACCCAGGCGTGGCTGCTTATCTCAACCGCGAACCGATTTCGATGGAGCAGGTGGGTGCCGAGTGCGTGCAGCGCCATGGCCGCCCGATTCTAAAAGGCGAAATCAATCGCGTGCTGCTGTCATCAGCGCTCGCCAGCGCGAACAAACAGATCACCCAAGCTGATATTGATGCCGAAGTCGCTCGCGCAGCCGATTCAATGGGCTATCTAAAACCTGATGGAACTCCGGATACCGACGCTTGGCTCAAGAGTATTCTCGAAGACGAAGGCGCGACGATCGATCTGTACATTCAAGACGCCGTATGGCCAAGTGTGGCTTTGAAGAAGCTGGTTCAAGACAGCGTTCAGATAACTACTGAAGATATTCAGAAGGGCTTTGAAGCCAATTTTGGTCCGCGGGCTGAAGTGCTCGCAGTTGTGCTCAGCAACCAGCGCACCGCGGAAGACGTTTGGCAGCAAGCTCGCCAGAGTCTTGGGGAACAACAATTCGGTGAACTCGCTGCGAAGTACTCTGTCGAAACCGTTTCACGCAGTAACTACGGGAAGGTTCCCGCAATTCGTCGCCACAGCGGACAACCTACGCTCGAGAAAGCGGCTTTTGAGTTGCAACCCGGCGAAATTTCCGGTGTGATCGCGCTGAATGATCAGTACGTTGTTCTGTACAAGCAAGGTGAAACGAATCCGATCGTCAAGGATATCGAAGCCGTGCGTCCTGAACTGCACAAAGAGATCCTTGAAAAGAAGATGCGCGTCGCGATGCAAAATCAGCTCGACACAATGCTCAAGGCGGCGCAGATCGACAATTTCCTCGAGCAAACGACGCAGTCCGGTGCAGCGGCGGTGCCTCCACCGGCTGCGGCCTCACGCCCACAGGCGACCACAAAGCGCTAACAACCACAAAACTGGTAACTTGTCTTATTGATTGATCAGCCTCGAACCGCTTTTTAGTTGGAGCGTTTCCCGCATCATGGATGCAGACCAGCTTCGCGCGCTACAATCGCCAATAAAACAACGCTACCGTGACGACCCAAGCTCAGCCAAGGTCGTCATGCATGCCAGCGGAAGAATGCAGGCTTCAGAGCTGGTTTGCGAAGTGGACACGATGCTCGGTACGGTGACCGCAGGGCTGCATCCCGCAGCAGGCGGCTCCGGTGAACAGGCATGTTCAGGCGATATGCTTCTGCAGGCGCTCGTGGCCTGCAGCGGCGTGACGTTCTCGGCGGTTGCGACCGCCATGGGAATCGAGATTCGTTCTGGCAGCATCTCCGCGCGAGCCGAAATGGACTTTCGCGGGACGCTGGGGATCGACAAGAGCGTGCCGATTGGCATTACCGCCTTGCATCTCGACTTTGAAATCGATTCGCCAGCTGACGATGCCCAGTTGAAGAAGCTTGTCGAGCTCACTGAACGCTACTGCGTCGTTCTGCAAACTCTGGCACAGCCTGCGTCATTAGCAAGTAGTTGCACCCGAGCGCCAGCTTAGCTGATGCTCGATGCCTTCTGGAACAGCGAGGTGAGCATCGCTTCGAATACCGGTTGCAGCTTTTCAACGTCGCGATCTTCGCCTTGAATCTGCACCAAATAGATGCTACCCGCCAAAGCGAAGCTGAACAGTTCGGCGACAATTAAAAAATCGAGATAGACGAATCGTAACGCCATTCCGTGAAATTCACGATCCGCAATCGATCTCGAAAACGGCTCCGATTCCACTTCGTCATATTCAGCCAACATCACTTGATGTGCATTCTCGACCGCATCGGAAAAATTAAGTGTGGGGTAACGAGTGATCGTCATGAATGCCCCGAGCGGGCTTTCGAAGCTCACACTATCTTGATCCGTCCCATCCTCTTCGATTTTCCAACCGTCGGGATACATCACGGAGACGCCGAGGCCATCAAACTGCAGGGGCATCGTAAATACTCAGTTCACGTCGTTGCTAGCAAGCGGAGTGCTTTTGGCCTTCGCGCCATGTGGCTGGGTTGCTAATGTCAAAAGCGTTATTTTAACGGACTTTCATTGATTCGGGGAGCGTCCGCGAATCCATCCGAGCGAATGATTTTTACTTCGTGTCTGCGAAGCTGTTGGATGAGCATTTGATAAGCTTGGACCACCACTCTCGAATTCAGCGTGACTGCAGTGGCGGCAAATTTCGTAACTGTTGCTATCGTTTGATCTGGGTGATTGTCTGCGTTCAGTGTCTAGTCGGCTGTCGCGCGCTTCGGAACCATCGTCAAATCCGCGAACAACGCGAGCAAGGCGCGGCCCGGCAGTTATCTCTACGTGGCCACGAAGCCTTGCAACAAGAAAAGTATATTGATGCAGAGTCGTTCTTCGGCGAAGCGATTCGACAGAGTCCGGTCGACGAGCGAGCGCAGTGGGGTTACGCCGAGGTTCTATGGCAACGCGGTCAACGTTCGCCAGCTATCGAACACATGACGCAAGCGGTCGCGATGAGCGGCGACAACCCGGATTTAATCGTACGACTTGGTCAGATGTATTTGGAGCAGCAAGAATTGCCTCGCGCGGCTGAGCAGGCGGGTGCGGCGCTTCGAATTCAACGCAAGCATGCGGGCGCATGGGCGCTCAAAGGTGACGTGCTGCGACAGCAAAGTCAACTGTCCGAGGCGCTCGACTGCTACCAACTTTCGCTGATTTACCGCGCCGACGCGCCGCAAGTCCAAGTCGCTTTGGCTGAAATCTATCGACAGGTTGGTCGACCGCAACGCGCGCTGGCGACGTTGGATCACTTGGCAGACCATCACGCCCCCGAGCAGGTGCCGCCACGAGCTTGGTTGCTGAAAGGCCAAGCGCTCGCTGACATGGGCGAAGACTCTGAAGCCCAACGCTACTTCCGTCTAGCTAGCCAGTACGCTGGCGAAAAAGATAGCGGATTGTTGCTCGAGTTGGCTGCGGCGCAGCACGCATGTGGCGACTTGGCGGAAGCTCGGTTTTGCTTGGGTCGAGTTCTACAGCACGAACCTGAGAACCCGGGAGCGATGCAGCTTCAAAGCCAACTCGATCAGTCGTTTATGCAGATGGCTGCTGACCAAAGCGGTAGGGTCCCTGCGATGCACGTGCCTTATCAACGCAGCCCCATCACTGAGTTAACTGCGCCGTAAGCCGCTCGCCAAGCGGTCAACCCGAAGCTGCATCGCTTCTACAAAGTGGGTTGAGTATATTCAAGCGACCATCTGCGATACTTCTGCCACTTAACCACACGTTATTGTATCAACCAAGCATGTCGAATTTTAAAGGGTTCCCTTCGGACACGTTCAAGTTCTTAAAAGAGCTATCCAAGAACAACAACCGAGAATGGTTTGCCGACAACAAGGCGCGTTATGAGCAGAGCTTCCTTGAACCTTCGCTCGAACTCATTCGGCAACTTGAAAAACCGCTCGCCAAAGTCGCTCCTCTACTTCGCGTCGAAGCCAAGAGAATGGGCGGATCGCTGATGCGAATCTATAAAGACACGCGTTTTTCGAACGACAAAACGCCTTACAAAACGAACATCGGAATCCAGTTTCGTCACTCGGCTGGCAAGGATGTTCATGCGCCAGGCATTTACTTTCACGTAGCGACCGACGAATGCTTTGTCGGCGCAGGCATCAGGAAACCGGCCGCCGAACCGCTAAAACAAATTCGCGAACACATTGTTGCGAACCCGACTGAGTACAAGAAAGCGACCACAAACAAAAAATTCGCAGAACTGTATGCGTTGTTCGATGATCGATTGAAAAGTGCTCCGCGCGGTTACGCAAAAGATGATCCGCTGATTGACGAATTGCGTCGCCGCAGCTTCATTGGCGGCGCAAATCTCACGCCGGCTCAAGTGCAGAGTAAAGAGTTGGTCGAATTGATCATCGAGCGCGTTCGCGCCGCAAGGCCGCTGATGCAGTTTTTGTGTGAAGCACTCGAACAGCCTTACTGAAGCGATGCACATTGGTCTGATCCAGTGATCAGCCTCGTAGCTCTACAAAAACGCCTCGACGCTCAAGCTTCATCGTTATCCCAAAAATCCGCTTCCGATTCACTTGGCGGGCGAGATAGTTTTTTACGCATCGCGTCTGCAATCAAGAAAACGCCAGCCACCATACCACCAGCCAAGTAGCCGGCTGGCGGGCCAAGTATTAGCGAGCAGGCGGTAGTGCAAAAATCCCAGCGACCATACCAAGCGTTCAACAGGACGGTCGTCAGCAGAAGTGCGATCGGACCGCCCACCACCGAAGCTAACCGTGGATTGTTGCCACCGAAGAGCAGCATTTGTCCGATCCCAACGAAGGTCACATAGGATGCAACGCCGAAGAACACTTCCGGAATCGCATTGAGCGCCTTCATCGCGCCGAATAGCAATCCGAATGCTAGCGTGATTGCCATGAGCGTAAAAAGGTCGAAGACTCGCTGAGCACCGTACGCTGGCTCGTCGAGCAAATCGCGCAGCCGCTCCCAATTCTCCACAAACGGGTTCTTGTGCTGTTCCTCGAAAACCACAATCGGAGGGTCGTCCATGATTCTGTAAGGTCTCTGTACAACCGGATGATTAGGTTCGTGACCTTGAGGCTCGGAC
>JBGSJB010000726.1:0-3392 GCA_041742175.1 Pirellulaceae bacterium | reverse complement strand
CCAAGATCGATCCCGATGCCTTCGAACGCGACACACTCGCCGCGCTCGGCATGCCGCGCGAGATCGTCATGCGTCACCGCACTCCGCATTTCTCGCACATCTTTGCTGACGATGGCTACTCAGCCGGTTACTACAGTTACTTGTGGTCCGACACGTTGACCGCCGACGCAGCCGAAGTGTTCAGGGAAGCGGGCAGTTTCTACGATCCGAAAACGGCGCAGAGTCTGCATGACAACGTGATGTCCGTTGGCAACACGATCGATCCCGCCGATGGCTTCCGAGCCTTCCGCGGCCGCGACGTCGACATCTCCGCTCTGCTCCGCTTCCGCGGATTCCCTGTAAACTAGGCTTCCCAACCTGTTGCGGAGGAGCTGCCTTTTTGCAAGCCCAGGGTTGCGAGCGGAGTTGCCCTGGGCTGTTTGACGAAGCTGCTGCGGAGTTGCGCTCACTTCGAATTGCCGGTAAAAACGACTCGCTAACGCACTTCAAGCATCCGTTCGAGCGCGATCATCGAGAACTTCGCGATTTCTGGATCCACCTGAATCTCGTTCACCACAGTGCCAGCGATTAGGTTCTCGATGCTCCAAGCCAAGTGAGCCAAGTCGATGCGATACATCGTAGCGCACATGCAGACGACAGGCGATAGAAAATGGATCTCTTGGTCCGGATGATCTTTCTTCAAACGATTGACCAAGTGCAACTCAGTTCCAATAGCCCACTGGGTGCCCGCCGGTGCCGCCTCAACGGTCTTCATGATTTTGCTGGTCGAGCCGGAGATGTCGGCAAGATCGTTCACTTCTTGCGGGCATTCTGGGTGCACCAGAATCTTGATATCAGGATGTTGCTTGCGAAATTGGTGCACATGTTCGGCGCGGAACATTTGATGCACACTGCAATGTCCTTTCCACAATACCACGCGACTGTTCGTGATCGCTTCCTCAGTATTGCCGCCGAGGTCTTCGGAGTAGGGATCCCAGACTGGCATTTGATCGTTCGTGATCCCCATCTTCAGCGATGTGTTGCGACCGAGATGTTGGTCGGGGAAAAAGAACACGCGGTTGCCGCGATTGAACGCCCATTCGATCACTGCGGCCGCGTTACTGCTCGTACAAACAATGCCCCCGTGACGGCCGCAGAACGCTTTCAGTGAAGCGGCGGAATTGATGTACGTAACTGGAATCAGCTTCTCTGTATCGATTACTTCGCCGAGCTGATCCCACGCCGCTTCAACTTGACGTATCGCCGCCATATCAGCCATCGAACAACCTGCGGCCATATCCGGCAAGATGACGTTGACGCGTTCGCCACCACGCTCAGCCAACTTCTCAGGCCGATTTGCAAGGATGTCGGCGGTTTCCGCCATAAAGTGCACGCCGCAGAAAATGATCGTGCGACATTCACTGCTCGACGCTGCCAACTGACTCAGTTGATAGCTATCGCCGCGCAAGTCCGCATGTTCGATCACATCGTCTTGTTGGTAGTGGTGCCCTAAGATCAGCAATTTTTTCCCAAGTTTGGCGCGGCCTGCCGAGATGCGAGCCGAAAGAACTTCGTTTCCAAGCGGCTTGTAGTCGCTGATGGGGAACTTTCCTGGGGAGGCAGGCAGTATAGGAGCGATCGTCATTGGGAACTCAGTTTTGCGCAGTTAAATAATGGATGATCCGCTAGCAATGGCGTCGGACTTAAGTCCTCTATCAAATCAAATTTTACCAAAGGTCAACTAATTGGCGCGTCGATACCATGCGAAGAGTTGAATTTTTCGCTACGTGCCCATTGTCTCGACGCGAAGAAGTTACACAAAGTTCGCTCTCTTGCGCCGCAGGCCTCCGACAACCGGCTTCAAAAGGTATCAATCATGCCAAGGCAAATCAGCGAACAGTATTGCCGCAGTGTATTGCATGTGGAAGTGCCGGTCGTCGCCACGTTGGCTAGCAAGCGCATGCCGATCGATCAGGTGCTCAAGCTGGTACCGGGGGTGATGATCCAGTTTGAAAAATCGTGCGATAGCCCCATGACACTCGAATTGGCTGGCACCACCATTGCGCAAGGCGAAGTCGTCAAGATTGGCGACAAATTCGGAATTCGCATCAGCGAGATTTCGCGACCGGCAGAACGTTTTATCAACGTCGAAAAACTCCGCTAGCCGCCGACCGTCCATCCACGTTGAGATGCGATTCAGGAGCATTGCAACGATCGTAGGGTGCGGATTTTTGGGGTTTGCAGCGTATCAGCTTGGTGATTCGAGCTTGGTTGGCTTAGAATGGAGGTCTCGATTCAAACCACTCGGCGCGGCGCACTGCTGGCGGATTGCAGACGCGACTTTTCTAAGGGATACCACCTGTCGTGGAACCGTTCACGATTCAGTGCTCAACTTGCCAAAGTCTAATTCGGGTTCGAAACCCGAAAATGATCGGCCAAATCGTCAATTGCCCAAAGTGCAATTCGATGATTCAAATCGCAGAGCCTCGCCAAATCCGTGTTGAATCTCACCGTGGAGTGATCGATTCCACCGCAATGACCAAAGAAGGTCTCATCGCACCCGAATTCGACGACGAATATCGACTAGCGCCGAGCGATGAACCGGCCGCAGAAGAAGCCATCAACCCCTTGGTCGCACCTCCAAGTGCTGCGGAAGTGCCTGAGTTCGAGCAAGCGTTCTATGAGGGCAATGCGCCTCCCCTGCCTGGATCAACTCACCCAGCACTTTCGCCTTCTACGATCCAGCAGTTGGCAGTTCAACGTTCGGCGCGCAATCGGCAAGTGCTAATGATCGCGGTGCTCGGCTTGAGCGGCGTGTTGTTCGCTGGCTTGCTGTTCACTGCGTTTTTGTATTGGTACAGCGGCGATCGATCCAGTTCGCAAGTGGCCCAAAACCAGCCAAAAGATCCGGTGACCACGCCCGGTCCGAAACGCGAGCCGGAGCCTGCGACTGAACAATCTGCTGCACCGGAGTTGGATCCATTGCTTGATCCTAGGGAAGGGTCATCTGACGCCGCCGACACTTCAGCTCAGGCAGATTCGCCCGATGCACAATCACCTGCGAATCCCGATGCAGAGGATGCGCAACCGAACGCGGATACGAACAAGAATTTGACTTCTGCGATCGCAAATGCGATTGCTGATGGCGGCAGCAGCACTGAACAACTTTCTGCACCGGAGAGTGACAGCGCGGCTGCGGGTGATACGAATGCGGCTGATAATGCTGCTGCGCCGACCGCTGAGTTGCCTGAGCAGCTCAAGAAGTTCGAGAACATTTTGAGTCGCAGCATTGAACCACAAATGATCGCTGACGAAGTGATTCAAAAAGCGCCGCCGACCGCTGAAGAATTAGGCCTGCAGGTTGGTGGTGATGCCAAAGCGTTACCGCCGGTGGACGTTGGCACTCAAATGCA
>JBGSJB010000725.1:0-2531 GCA_041742175.1 Pirellulaceae bacterium | reverse complement strand
CCATTCGATTCAGCAGTTAGTGGCGTCGCTTCGCAAACCGCGCCTGGTAATGATGCTGGTTAAAGCCGGCCCTGCGGTGGATGAGCTGATCGAGCAATTGCTGCCGCACCTTGAACCGGGCGACGTAATTATCGATGGTGGTAACGAACATTACACAAACACCGAACGACGAACTCAGTACATCGAGAGCAAAGGTTTGCTGTACGTTGGGACGGGCGTATCGGGCGGTGAAGAAGGTGCTCTAAAAGGTCCGAGCATGATGCCGGGCGGCAGTAAAGCTGCTTGGCCGCTCATTAAACCGATCTTCCAAGCGATTGCGGCGAAGGTTGGTCCAAAGGAAGACATTCCCTGTTGTGAGTGGGTTGGGCCGCGGGGTGCTGGTCATTACGTAAAGATGGTTCACAACGGGATTGAATACGGCGATATGCAGTTGATCTGCGAAGCCTACCAGATTCTGAAGGACGTTGCGGGGCTGAGCAACGATGAACTTTACGATGTATTCGCTGAGTGGAATCGTGGCGAACTGCAAAGTTATCTGATCGAGATCACGCGCGACATTTTCAGCGCCAAAGACGACCAACCGGGCAAGTCGGGTTACTTGGTGGACAAGATCGTCGACTCGGCGGGCGCGAAGGGTACCGGAAAATGGATGAGCCAGTTGGCGCTGGACTTGGGAGTGCCAAGCACTTTGGTGACCACCGCCGTTTATGCGCGCGGACTATCATCCGTCAAGGAAGCACGGATGCGGGCAAGCAAAGTTCTCTCGGCTCCGAAGTCGGACGACAATCCAGAATTTGGTTCCGCAGTTTCGAAGTTGGTCGGCGATAAAAAGGCATTCGTCGAAGCGGTTCGCCTGGCGCTGTATGCTTCGAAGATTTGCAGCTACGCACAAGGTTTCGTGCAATTGCAGGCCGCAAGCCAAGAGCACCAGTGGGATCTCAATTACGGCGACTGCGCGTTACTGTGGCGCGGTGGTTGTATCATTCGAGCTCAGTTCCTGGATCGCATCAAAGAAGCGTTCGATGAACAACCGAACTTGGAAAACCTGCTGCTCTATCCTTACTTCACACAGATCATCGACAAGAGTCAAGCCGGTTGGCGAGCTGCGATTATGGCTGCGACGCAATTGGGAGTTGCAACGCCAGCTTTCTCGACTGCGCTCAGCTACTACGACAGTTATCGTCGCGAGCGTTTGCCAGCGAACTTGCTGCAAGCGCAGCGTGATTACTTTGGCGCGCACACTTACAAGCGACTGGACATGGAAGGCACCTTCCATTCCGAGTGGCTTGATCTACGCAAGAAACCAAGCTAACGATTTACACAAGTGACACGACTCTCCGTCGTCGTAACGTGGATATAGGTTTGCGTGACGGCGGAGCGTCGCGGTGCATGGGTTGCATGTAAAGGGATTCGCATGGCACACACGATGGTCATTTTTGGCGCGTCGGGCGATTTGACGAGCCGCAAGTTAATACCGGCCTTGTATCGGCAATTCGAGCGCGATCGATTGCCGAAGATGACGCGCATCGTCGGTGTTTCGCGTAGCGAATTCACGGACGAGGAGTGGCGGCAACAACTGGGCGAATCGACCGCCAAGTACCTGAAGAAGGACTTTGATCCCGCGGTATGGGAGCGGTTCGCTGCCAATGTGTTCTATGTGCCAGGCGACATCAACGCAGCGGAAGATTTCGACAAGCTTTCAAAGCGACTTGTTGAAATCGAGGCGAGCGAAAGAGTCGATCGCGTCTACTACGTTTCAACCATGCCGCAGTTGTACGAAACGGCCATCGCGCAGCTTGGTCGCGCCGGGTTGGCAGACGATTCCAGCGGCGCGAGGCGAATCGTGCTCGAAAAACCTTTCGGAACCGATCGCGCCAGCGCACGCCAACTGAATCAATCGTTGCAAAAAGTCTTTCGAGAGGACCAAGTCTATCGCATCGATCACTATCTCGGCAAAGAGACCGTCCAAAACATCTTGGTGATGCGATTCGGAAATACGATTTTTGAGCCGCTGTGGAATCGCAACTACATCGATAATGTCCAGATCACCGTTGCCGAAGAAGTGATCATTGGCCGGCGCGCCGACTACTACGACAAGGCGGGCGTGCTGCGCGACATGTTTCAAAACCATCTTTTTCAATTAATGATGGTCACGGCGATGGAGGGGCCAGTAAAATTTTCGGCCGATCAAGTTCGCGATGAAAAAGTCAAAGTGCTTCGCGCTGTGCGACCACTAAAAGGCGCCGATTTTGCTGACTGCGGTGTGCGTGGGCAGTACGAGGGTTACTTGCAAGAGTCGGGAGTAGCACCGGACAGTCCCACGGAAACTTTTGCCGCGCTGCGAATGTACATCGACAATTGGCGTTGGAAGGGCGTACCGTTTTATCTGAGAAGTGGAAAGGCGCTCAGTTGTCGCACGACACAGATCGTCATACAGTTCCGGGAGCCGCCACACATCCTGTTTGGTGATGGCAAGAAATCGAAGCCTCGCGCTAACCAACTTGTCATCCAGATTCAACCTGCAGAAGGGA
>JBGSJB010000724.1:0-3447 GCA_041742175.1 Pirellulaceae bacterium | reverse complement strand
CCCTTGCGAACCAACGTCGCAAGTTCTACATCGTGATCCGCAAAGTAACGAAACGGCGTACGAGTACCAAACTCTTGTCCCATAAAGAACATCGGTGTCGAAGGGCCAAGCAGCCAAAATGTTGTGATGGCGCGATAAGTGCCGGGCGAAGTTAAATCCGGTAAACGCGAACCGTGTGCGGAGTTGGAGACTTGGTCGTGATTCTGCAAATAGGTGACGAAGCGCCATCCTGGAACATGCCAAGCGGGAGTGCCCCGCCACCGGTTTAACGCGTTTGAATATTGCCCTTGAAATAAGTAGCCGAAGCGCGTTGCGGCAACCATCTCTTGCGCCGACCCGGCATAATCCGCGTAATAGTTCTCTGCATGGCCAGTCGCCGCGACTCGACAGGAATGGTGAAAGTCGTCGTTCCACAATCCATCGAGTCCGAAGCCACTCGCTTCAACACTCTCCACATGCCGAACGTCCTGAGTTTCGTTCTCGGCGATGATGATGATGTTTCGAGGTTCGCCGGTAGCCGTCTTCGCAACAGCCCGAGCGGCCACGGACAAATCGGCAAGCAAGTGTCGGGATGAATCATCATAGATTGTCTGAGTTGCATCGAGCCGCAAACCGTCTAGATGATATTCGCTGATCCAGTAACGAACATTCTCAGTCACAAAGTCGCGAACACTCTGAGATCCCTCGCCATCGTAGTTGATCGCGTCGCCCCACTCAGTCGGATGTCGCTTCGATACGAAGGAGGGCGAGAACGCAGCGGTATAGTTTCCTGTAGGTCCAAAATGATTGTAGACCACGTCTAAAATTACTGCCAAACCAAGCTGATGTGCGGTATCGACAAAGTGACGAAAGTCGTCTGGCGTTCCATAATTTCGCGTCGGTGCGAACCACTTAACTCCGTCATACCCCCAGCCGAAATCACCATTGAATTCAGCCACTGGCATCACCTCTAAAACTGTGATGCCAATGTCTTTTAGCAGCGGCAGTTTCGCTTCGGCAGCTCGCCAAGTACCTTGCGGCGTAAAGCAGCCGATGTGCATTTCGTAGATCACTTGCCCTGGCAATTCCACACCACGCCAATCTTCGTCGTGCCACTGATAAGCCGTGGGATCGATCACCTGCGACTCAGCATGGACACCGTCAGGTTGGAAGCGTGAGGCAGGATCGGGATAAGCCCGATCGTCATCGTCGAGCCGGAAACTGTAGCGCGTGCCAGCGCCAATTCCATCGATCTGGCCGCTAAAGAATCCGTTGCCTTCAGCGGTGAGCGGCGATTGATCAATGTCATTCGCAAACCGGACGCAAACCCGCGAGCGACTAGGTGCCCACACTCGAAAATGAACGCAGTCGCCAGTAACCTCCGCGCCAAACTGAAACCTCCGCTGTACGGTTTGATTCACTTGATTACCTCAAATCATGCCAAACAACTTTGAGAATACCCTGTCGTGGTTTGCACCACCAGCCGCGCGGCGTTGGGCGACAGAGCAAACAACTCACGACTTCCCAAGGGCGACGTGGAGCACATTGCAAAACTGGTACCACGTTTGCCCAGGAGCCCGTTTGAATTTTTCACGCTAAGAACTTGCCAACTAATTCCGCTTACATCTAGCCTTAGCCAAAATCGCCAATGGCCGGGTCTTTGGCCACGAACACAATCCAGCCGCAAAGCCAGTAGAAGCTCGCCATGTCCGAAGGTATTCGGCATAATAGCTGCGGTGCCCGGCATCTAGCTACTGCCTCGTGGGGGCCAAATAGCTGCTATCGAGATATGCGATTAAGCGTTAACCCAAATCAATCGTGTACACTATCTGATGTCGAGTTAAGGAATCTAAAGTTCAATTCTGAAGGGCTGGTTCAATGAGTTATCACGCGTGGGTAGCGGCTGAAGCTGGCGCGCCATTCGAAAAGCATTCGCTAGACTTGCCCGCTTTGGGACCGGAAGAAGTCGAAGTTGCAGTCGAGCATTGTGGCATCTGTCACTCCGATCTATCCATGTGGAAAAATGATTGGAGCGCGACGACTTACCCCGCCGTGCTGGGCCATGAAATCATCTCTCGCGTCACGGCGGTCGGTTCCCATGCAAAGGGAATCGCAGTTGGCCAACGTGTAGGAATCGGTTGGAATTGTGCAAGTTGCATGCACTGCCGTCCTTGCATGTCAGGCAGCCAACATCTTTGCAGCCAAGTTCAACCGACGATTGGAGGTCACTATGGCGGATTCGCTAGTAGCGTGCGCGCCCACTGGGCCTGGGCGATCCCGTTCCCAGACCGCCTGAACGTCGCAGACAGCGGTCCACTATTGTGTGGCGGCATTACTGTCTTCAACCCGATCGCCATGTTCGCAACTCCGAAGAGCAGAGTGGGTGTTGTCGGTATCGGCGGCTTGGGGCACATGGCGGTTAAGTTCGCCGCCGCTTACGGATGCGAAGTCACAGCGTTCACTTCCAGCGAAAATAAGTTTGACGAAGCACTCGCGTTCGGAGCTCATCATGTCATCGCAACTCGCGATTCCGATTCCATGCAGACGATCGCTGGTTCGCTCGATCTGCTGATTGTCACCGTCAATGTGTCCTTGGATTGGAACTCTCTGCTTGCGACCCTGGCGCCGAACGGAAGAATGCACGTCGTGGGAGCTGTGTTGGAGCCGATTCCTGTTCCGATTTTTACGCTGATTACAAAGCAAGCCAGCATTGGTGCATCTCCGACCGGCTCCCCAGTAGACATGGCTGACATGCTCGACTTCGCAGCTCGACACAACATCGCGCCGCAGACGGAGCACTTTCCGATGAGCCGAATTAATGATGCGTTTGAGCATGTTGCAAATGGCAAAGCTCGCTACCGTGCGGTGCTCGACGCCGACTTTTAACGATCAGCCTTCTGCACTTTTCAAGACGACTTCACGCGCTCCTGTTCCGCGTGCCGCGACAGCGACACTTACAGTTTGCGCGCCGCCTTTGAGTAAGACCTTCGCGATTTCGTTCGCTGTCGCGCCACTGGTAAGCACGTCGTCGATGACGATGATGTGCCTCCCTCGAATGCGCTCGGTCGGACGCAGTTTAAATGCGCCGCGAACATTGTGCGTTCGTTCCGTCCAACTGAGCATGCCTTGCTTCGAAGTCTTACGAACGCGGCGAACGACCCCGTGCAATACAGGCCATCCCGTATGCAACGACACAGCTTGCGCGAGCGCCGAAGCTTGGCAAATCGACCGCAACCAAGTTCGTGTCCAATGATTCGGAACCGAGATCAAAAGCGGTGAAGTCCCAGTAAGTGTTGTCTCAGCAAACCGAGTCCGCAATTGTTCGGCCATCAATTCTCCGACCGCTCGCCGCAATAGTTCGAACGGTTTCTTCTTCATCAAAATGACCGCCTCACGCAAATCATCGCGATAAGGACCAAGCGTAATGACGGCATTGAATCGCCACTTAGCCTCCTCGCATCGGACGCA
>JBGSJB010000723.1:0-10340 GCA_041742175.1 Pirellulaceae bacterium | reverse complement strand
ATTCTGTACATCATCAGCGATCCGGCAATGGCGGATTGGCGGCAGCAGTTGGCGGACAGCGGGATGCTGCAAGTTTTCGACACCGATTTTCTAAAGGATCGTTTCTTTGTCAAACAGATCGTCAGCGGCATTTTCATCACGATCGCCATGACGGGTTTAGATCAAGAGATGATGCAGAAAAATCTGAGTGTGCGAACTCTGGCCGATGCGCAGAAGAACATGTACGTCTTCAGTGGTGTGCTGTTGCTTACAAATGTCTTGTTTTTGTTGCTGGGCGCGCTAATCTACTTGAAAGTTGAGCAGTTAGGCTTGAAACTGCCCGCAAAGAGCGACGACTTGTTCCCGACGCTCGCGTTGCAGTACTTTCCTCCGTGGTTAGGTTTGCTGTTCATTGTAGGACTGATCAGTGCGCTGTTTCCAAGTGCGGATGGTGCGCTAACGGCACTCACCGCGAGCACGTGCATCGATTTGATCGGCATACGTGATCGCAATTGGGTTGAAGCCAAGCAGATTCGCATTCGCAAAAGTGTGCATCTTGGGATCGCGATTTTATTTCAAGCTTTGGTGATGTGGTTTTACTGGCGGAGCGATGAATCGATCATCAAGACAGTGCTTGACCTAGCAGCGATCACCTACGGACCGCTGCTGGGTCTATTTAGCTTCGGTATTATGACAAAGCGGATGACGCGCGAGCCTCTGGTGCCGATCGTTTGCCTCGCGGCAGCACTCGCTTCGTACTTGCTGCGCACGTTCAGCACGGATTTATTCGGTGGCTATCAGATGGGATTTGAGACGCTGCTGCTGAATGGGATGCTAACGTTTCTTGGGCTGTGGTTGATTAGTTTCGGAATGCAGCGAAGCGTGGTTGAGCAGCAGGTCGATGCAATCTCGAAATCGTAGACTTCCGCTATGTGGCGCTATTTTCCAGATTCAAGTAAGGCGAGCAAGTCGGCGAGTTCTTCGGGCGTCAGCAACTCAAGCATCCCAGCGGGCATGATTGAGACTTGGCTGGGTTCTTGACGCTCGATCTCGGAAGTCGCGATGGAGATCGTTTTGTCTGCGGACAGTTGAAGGTTGAGCGTTTTGGAGGTGGATGAGTTCTTGACGATGCCGTTGTAGACTTGACCATCCAGAGTAAGAACGCGAACGGGTTGGTAGCTTTGTTCGAGCCGAGCGCTGGGGAACAGGATGGCTTCGAGTAAGGCGCGACGCGTGCGACTCCCCCCGACGCGAGTGAGTTCGGGACCGATCTCACCGCCGACATAACCCAAGCGATGGCAACTGCTGCAAGCGGCTTTGCTACTGCGAAAGAGTTGCAATCCACGAATAGGATCACCCGGTCCAAGCTTAGCGAGTACCGCATCCACTTTCGATTCAATGTCGCTGTCCGCGCGGCTGAGTTTGGCGATTACTTGCTCTGCCAAGATTCGAAGTTTCTCGCCGCGTTTGCGATATAGATTTAGCAACTGATCCATCGAAAGCGTTCTGGCGGACGGAAGATCAGCCAGCGTATTGAGCATCGATTCATCGAGCGCATCGATGCTCAGCCGATTAATCGCTTCGACGGACGTGAACAAGTCGCGTGGCGGCTGGTCCTTCAAGTTCGCAAGTAATTGATCTCCCGATTCGCGACTGAGTTTAAGACGTTTGAGCGCCACTGTTGCTGATTGATTAATGTCGGAAGCCTGCGACTGGAGCGATTGCAGCAATGCATTTTCGAGTTCGCGGTCATTCAGCTTGGTACCGCTGGGGAGTGCAGCGAGGTAGTTCAAGCGTTGCGTTTCGATTTGCGAATTCGCGGCAAGTTGCAGAAGAGTCGCTTTCAACGCGCCCGATTCGCTCAGGTTAATGCGCGACAGCACGGGCAAAAGCTGCTGACGAAGTTCATCGCCTGTCATCGTTAGCCACTGGGCAATCGATTGATCCCAAGTGCTAGGTAACTGGTTCCCAGCGTACAAACTAAGCAACTGGACGAGGTGGCTCTGCGCTGCTGGAGATGCGTTTGCGGCCGATTTCAGCGATGCACCGATTAGTTCTTGAATCGATTGCGTATCTTTCCAGCCGCGAGCAATCGTGACTAGCGATGCAGGCAGTTCGGCAGCATCCCGCGACTGCTGAAAACGAGCGGCGATCTTGGCAGCAAATCGCGGTGCCCATTCAGCATGCTGGCTGAGCAAATCGGCAGCAGTCGCTGCACAACCAGCGTCGGGCTGATCGAGAGCGGATAGCATGAATTCGACATTCAATCGATCTGCCGCGCCGAGTTGTTCGAGCGCTGTCATGGCGGCTTGTTGTTGTCGCGGTGAATATTGCGAAGTTGCAAATGAGGCGATCGAATCAGCATCTCCTATTTCGACAAGTGCGTAGGTGATCGAGTGCTCTAAGATTCGATCAGTGCCTTCGATATCAATCCCGTCCATTAAGGCGGGGACCGACTTCGAATTGCCCATGCGTCCGATTGCTTCTGCAGCAGCGCGACGAACAGGAATCGCACCTTTCGCTACGGCAAGTTCTAGTTGCGGCAGAGCAGCGTGATAGCGATGCAACGAAACTGCGTGACAAGCTGCTTGCGCTAAAGAAGCATTCTCCGACGCAACTGTTTGCGCAACGCTGGCAAGTGCGGAATCGGATCCGATGGCGCCGAGAGCCCAGAGCGAGTCAAGTCGGAAAGACAGCTCAGCGGCTTTGTTAGATACTTGCGAGCTAAGCAAGGGAATAAGTTCCGCGGCTTGCGCATCTTTCGAGTCTGCGATTTCGAGCAACGCTTGGCGAGCGACCCAAGGCCGGTCATCGTGAAGATTGGCCAGTAGCTTAGAGATGGCATCGCTGGCAGGTTCCGTTCGCACCTTAAGCTCTTGAGGCTTTTGCTGCGCATCGAGTGTTGCTTTACGGGCTAAGCGATAGATGCCGCCTGACGCAGTCTTCTGGTCAATGCGCGATGTGGGGCAACAGAGGTCGTACCAGCCACCTGTGTCGATAATGAGCAGGCTGCCATCAGCGTCTTCAATAACATCGGTCGGATGAAAATCGATTCGATCGGCGACGACCAGATCTTGGTTTGAGGTCGTAAAGCTGGCTCCGCTGGGTTGCAACTGATGTGCGGTAACTTTTTGAAGGTTAAAGAGCGCGGCCACCAAGGTCCGTTGATACGGCGCAGCGGGTGGAACCAAACTCTGAGATTCGAGGCAGATCAGACCGCTGGGTGCCGCTGGTCCAAGTTGAGTCATGATGGGCATCAGCGGACCCGTTCGAATATGACCATCAATGACGTTATGGGGCTTGCCGTAAACGCCACCATAGATTGCGTGCGCGATGCCATCACGCAACCCGTTGCCTGGATGCTGCAAAAAGGTGCTGGTGAAAAAACGCTCACCTTCGGGCGTGATGGCCACTTCGACAGGATTGTCCATGCCACCAGTCACGACGGGCTCGATAGGACCGCCCTGAATGCGGCGACGAAAGACGTGTGCGGCGGTTGTTTTGAGTTGCTGGCCGTTAAGCAGTGTATGCGTCTGTTCCGCAAACGCGCCTTTGCACCAGTAGATCCAACCATCGCGACCCAAGTACGGACCGTGCAGGTCGTTTGCACAGCCGGTGATTGTCTGACCGTCGAACCAGACTTCGCGTTTTTCACAAACGCCATCCGCGTCTTCGTCGCTGAGCCTATAAATATGAGGTGGGGCAGATGCGAGCAGATCCTTACCTAGCACTAAAACGCCTTCGACGAAGGGAAGCTTATCGGCTACAACCACTCGCTCATCGAACTTTCCATCACGATCGCGATCAATCAAGCGAACAATGCGATGCAGTTCTTGTTTATTGTGTTCGTCAATCGGTTTGCTCACCCCACCCGACTCGACGACAATGAGGTTACCCTGAGCATCCCAATCGGCAATCATCGGCCACTTGGTAAGCGATTCATTGGCAACTTGCGTCAGCTCAAATGAAAGGGGCACGGTGAAATTGATATCGTCAATTGCGATCACGCGAGTTAGATCAGTTGCCGTCGTGTGTACGACACTTAAGTGCGAGGCGACCGCGAAGAAGGTAACACTTACTAGGTTCAGCGGTGTGGGTCGCATCATAGACTCCGCAAAGGTGCGATAGAAATAGGCCGAGCGAGTGCTTTCGAGGCGATTCATGATAGCTGAAGAGTGGATCGTTTGGCTGCTCGAACCTTGATGCTTGAGCCTTGTTTCTAACTGTCAATAAAAAAAGGCGCCCTCTCGAAGTTGAGAGGACGCCCGTGGTGGGGAGACGCAGTGTAGTTTTTAATGACAAATTAACTGCCAGGATAATCCTGCGGCTCGCCCAATAATGTTCAGTTAGCAATAACGGCTAGTGGATAGTCTGAAGTTCAGCCGACGTGTTGGCGGAAAACGGTGGTGAGGTGTCACTGGACGCGCTTTGCGCTTCGAGTGGGTGTTTCATTTCATAATCCAGGCACACCAAGAACCATTTGGCGTTCCCATACTGTGACGAAGACAGAGTATCTAGGTTCTCACGCAGCAAGATCTTCATCGCATCAATGTGCGAAGCGATCTCACGTTGCGACGGGCTGCCATCGCCACTATTTTCAGGAGTGCGACTGGCGACAAGTTCGTCGACACGCTCACGAAGTGGTTTATAAGCATCCATCCGAAGAATGTGCGGCCAAGTAATCTTGCCGTTGCTGTATTGCTCTGAGGTTAAACGGTCCGGCAGCGCGCGACTGGAAAATTCTTGCCACTGTTCTTTGGTCAGAGGTGGACGCGTATAACGCTCACGATACTTGTAAACTTCTTCACGGTTTTCAATGTAAGTCTTGACGTACAAGCGATTGTTTTCGATCTGTCGGCGGTACGCTTCGGCATAGTTCACCGCAGCCAGCGAATGCAGGTAGTTCGCTTGTCCGACAGCTTGCACCGCGGCCGCCTGTCCGCGAAGCAGACCTTCGCCTGCCGTGCTTGCGTGGTTGTAGTAGGTCCAGTTTGTAATTGGTGCCATCGCAGGTGCCTGAGCAACAGTGGCGCCGGCGAGTCCCACTACAATGGCAAAGCTAAGGATTGTGGCTTTCATAATTTCACCTGTGTCATTTTGCTTGTGTATGACTGCCTAGTAACACTTCCTGTACCAATCGAAGCCAAATCGCACGTTACGTGTTCAATTCATCGATAACTCCACACTGCAAGTACCTTTCCGAGCAAATTGCGTGCACCTGTCGTCCGAGCACCAGACCGTGTCTGCGGATTTTGGTTTGATAATGAGACAAAGATCTCAGAGTGAGGCGCGCTTAGGGTAATAACAAACTGAGTTGAATTGCGTTATCACCCAGCCTAAGCTAGTGGCACTACGCATATGGGTTGTAAGTCCCTTTTTTGCTTTGCGGCGGGCATTCGATGATACCGTATAACACCGACGCGCCTTTGTATCACATGCCGATTGCTACTGTCGGCTTGATCGTACTGAATACGATCCTATTTATTGCGGTGCCGAGGTCGATGGTCGATTTCGAGTATTCAGGGGCAGATGTGATGCTGCAAGTTCTATCGGATCCAGATCTGCAAGCTGACTCGGAGGACGAGAATCAGCAGATTGATCGAGCGGCACTACTCGCTCAGTTGGAAGACGCTGCTGATCATCGTAGCGTCATGCTGTCGCTTGAGTACGGTCAGGGACTCAAGCCGTGGCAGTGGTTAACTAGTATCTTTATGCACGCCAACATCATGCACCTGGTATTCAACATGATCGCGCTGTGGGCTTTTGGTTTGGTAGTCGAAGGGAAGGTAGGCCTTGCCCGATTTCTAGGGCTTTACTTAGGAATAGGTGTGGCGCAGAGTGCCATCGAACAGCTCGTGATGTGCTTGAACGGCATTGGTGGTTCGTTGGGTGCAAGTGCGGCGATCTTCGGCATACTTGGTATCGCGATGGTCTGGGCGCCGAAGAATGAGTTCGAGGTTTTCTATCAGTTTGGCTTCCGTATGGGCACCGCCGAAATTCCGATCATGGTTTATGGATTCCTGCAGTTGGCGATTGAAGTGTTCAACGTAACGATGGGCCAGTTCGGTATATCGTCAGGTCTGCTGCATTTAATGGGGTTCGCGATCGGCATGTCGCTGGGTTTTGTGTGGTTGGTTCGGGGCTGGGTTGATTGCGAGGGCTGGGATTTGCTAACGGTACTCAAGGGGCATGAAGGGCGGGACTTTGAGGCAGAACGATTGGAGAAGGAGGCGGCAGATTTAGTGAATTCAAGCCAACGCGCGCGATCGGAAACTGCGGTTAGGGTCAAGCAAACGCGACCACAAGTTCAAGTAGCTAAGCATTCGCCCAAAGCTTCAACACCGACTGGTACCCAGCCGGATTCAGTTGCAGCGACGATTCCGGTGCTGCCAAGATCTATGTTTGCTCCACCACCGCCTAGTGCCGATGACTTTGCGGATTTGTTCGCGCCCCAAGCGAGCATGCAGTCTGAATCGCCCGAAGATCGGCTTAACGGTTTAATTGAAGCGGGCAATCACCAAGCGGCGGTGCGGGCGCTGATCGAACTGCGAAAGTGTGATAAGTATGAATTGCAGCAGGCACCGCTTGCAAAACTTATTCGCGACTTGGTGGCGGGGCAAGATCTGAACAACGCAGTTCCGTTAATGGCCGAACACATCCGAAGATTCACCGACAATCGAATTCCACTGCAGATCAACTTGGCGAAGATCATGCTGCAAAAGCAGCGACCGCAGAAAGCATTGCAGGCTCTCAATTCGGTTGATCGGTTGTCAGCAGATGTGCAAGCGCTGGAATCGGTTACCGCTTTGATCGCGCACGCGGAAAACATGATGCGATCCGAGGCCCGCGAGCCGTCTAATTGAAATTGCCTCGGTGATGTTGGCTCCGATAGCTTCGTGACGTTAATCTATTGGTTGCCAAGCATCACTTCGAGTTGCATCTTCAGTTGGTTTCGCGCTCGTGAAAGTCGACTGCGCACAGTTCCGATGTTGATCTCGAGGATTTCAGCGATTTCTTCGTATGCAAGTTCTTGCATCTCGCGCATTACCAGAATTGTGCGATGCTCCTCGGTCAGTTGTTGAAGCGCAGCAGTGACGAGCGACACGCGTTCTTCGCGCAATAGCGGTTCATCTGGAGACTCATGGCGGTCAGCCGGGTCGCAGCCGGTGATTTCGCGGCTTTGGTCAATCGACATTTCTCCGCGTCGCCGTCTGCGGCGGCTGAGCGCGTTGTTGAATGCGATGCGATAAAGCCATGTGAAGAATTGACTATTACCTTGAAAGCTGCTGAGCTTTAAATAAGCCTGGACGAAAGAGTCTTGGACGACATCTTCTGCTTCATCATGCGAACCGGTGACTTGCAACATAGCGTTGTACAAGCGATCTTGAAATCGTTCAACGAGAACACCGTACGATCGGCTCTCGCCCGCCAAAGCTTCGCGAATTAGGTCCGCTTCTGTCTTCACTCTGGAGGCTTGGGCTTTGCTAAAGTTGTTTCGGGGATGTCGCGTCCGTGCATGGCTGGTTCTATATTCATGCCGAACGGTTGTTAAGTCAAACCCTTAGCGAAAGCCAAACAAAAAACCGACGGAGAAATTTGATTCTTCGTCGGTTCAACTAGAAAAGCAATTTGCCTATTTTCCGAGGTGTTTTTCCAAGCAGCCGAACGCACCGTATCAGCTTAGAATCCGACACGCAGTTGCACGCGAGGAACGGGATTGCCAAATCCAGAACCGTAAAATCCTGGCCCAAACCCGGCTCCGTAGGGGAACCCAGCGGGAGCAAAGCCAGGGGCTCCGAATCCTACTCCACCGAAGGAGTACGATTGGTAAACACCCCCTCGGTAGACTGGGACGATCGGCTGATAGCCGCCGTAATTGCTATAGCGCGGCGCGTATCCGGAGTAATGAGCGTGGCCCGAGTTGCAGCCGGGAGCTCGGTATCCGCTATAGCCACCATAGCCGGCGCTGCGGTAGCCATGGTCGGCTCGGACGCTCTGCGTGGCCACTCCGGAAAGTAAGAAAACGACAGCCAGGCCTGCTGCAAGGAAGTAATTTCGCATCTGAACACCCTTTGAGAGAAACCTTCAAGCTAAGAAACCGACCGCACTGCGGCTTTTGGCCGGCAGGAATAGGTATTAACAAAAGGTGTGCCATTGGAGAAAATCGCGAAATTAACGCTCTTTTGCCGACTTTTTCTAAAGTTCTCCCTCTACTGCCGATGACACTGGACGTCTAAATGACTTCGACAGATATCACTTTAACCTCCATCCATAGAAAAAGGAGGCAAGTATGCACTTGCCTCCTTCTTGAATATTCGAAAGTGTGGATCAAAGCGAAGCTAGCGTTTTTCGCCAGCGACCGCGTTGCTTACTCGCGTTTCTGAGTTTCCGCTGAGTTCAGTGCTTGGCTTGGGGGCCGCCACAGGACTCGCAAGCAGCAAACTACCGAACTCCCAACCGTTTTGCTTCGTTCGAACGATCATACCGCTGGGTTGAAGGTAATGCGCGATCTCAGCGAACTGAGGCAATCGCGCTCCGCTGATCTTGTTGTCGGTGTTCGGCTTGATTTCAGTTCCGTTTTGCAGCAAACGATCTAGCAAACTAGCCAGCATGCTTTCAGATTGATCCAACTGCCCCGTTCGAAACAGTTCATATTGCATACGATAGGAAAGATCGCTGCGCACGATCTGCCAGAAGCAATTTGCGTCACTGCCAAAGACCTTAACCAGTTCAGCTTGAATTCGATTCGTGCTCGGCTCAGTGGAAAGCGGTGATGGCTTTTTGGTCTTGGCTTGGGCGATTGCTTCCTTGATCATATCGACGTGCGACGCAAACATAAAGTATTCGCCATGCACGGCAATTGCCCAACTGCTGAGCCACGGCTTGCCACCGCCGCCAGCGGCGACTGGAGTATCTCCTGCGTCACCGAAATCACCAAAATCATCATTCAGAGCGATTTCCGAGTCAGCGTTTGTGTTGAGCGATTTTTTCCAAATTTCGTCGGGACCTTCGACAAGCTCGGCGCCCGGCTCGTTCTTCATCGCTTGACGCAAAACTGCTTTCAACTTGGCCGCATCGGTCAGTCGCAGTGCGATCAAGTTTCGGTGCGAGTCGGTCGTAATCGGATCCACGGTGTCTGAGATCGAGTAGATGTCGTTTGTGAAGTACGGAAGCACGTCTTTCTGAATGTCGATTTTCGGACCTGCATCATCGGATTTAATGCCTTTGATAACTTCCATAAAGACGCCCGGCTGGCCCGCCATTTCGTCGACTAAGCCTTCAAGTTTCCAAAAGGCTTCCTGCGAGTTCCAGAAGCCCACAAGCAGCGAGGATACTTTTTCAGTTACGAAGTTGGGAATTTCGGCCTCGGCTTTGTTCGGGAAGTCGAGCACAGCTGCGGATTTGGGAAGCGGCATTTTGGCAAGCGTAAATCCGTGGTGTTGGATATCGTACTCTCTCCCGCCCAATTCAATCTCACCGCAAATGCACTGAATCGCTCCAAAACCTTGATTGTTCAAGACGGAGAGAATATCGGTGTTGCCGCTTCTTCGTTTTCCACTAATCGCTTTGAGAATTTTGGCAAAGCCGATGGGACGAACAAAGTACTCAACCTGAGCGTTGTTGCTAGGCTTCAGTTGTTGTCGGCCGCTTACAAAAGTCGCGTCAGTGTCCAATGCCTTGTCGTCGGTTGGCTTGCCTTTGGCCCGCGAAATCAGATCCTTGATCAGTTGTTCGTCATCTGCGGATAAGAGCTGTCGATCCACGATGCTGTAAAAGGTCTCTTGAACAAGCAGTTCGCCAACTCGTGCGAGCGTGTACTGAATGATCGCCTGACCTTCAAAATTAAGCGTTCGCTTTTTGGCTTTGCGCTCGACTAGTTGCGTATCGATGCGACTCATTAACTGATCAACCTTCTTACGATCATCGACGATGTCGAGAATTAAGGCGAGGCCGAAAGGCTTGCGTACATCCATTCGTTCGATCCAAGCAACGCTAAGTTGACCTTCTGCTATGCCAGCTAGATCTTGCGGCTTGATGTTCAGCCGCCAACCTGCATCAAGAAATCGGCCTTCGATTTCTTTTCGCTGGTCATCCCAAAACGGTTTAATGGCTTCGTCGGATGCGAGTTTTGCAAGCTGCGTGCGGTCCCATCGACCGGTTAGTTCATCGGTATTCGGAATCCATACGACAGCTTGGGTTGTATCGGGTAGCAACTGATAGGCAGTCTTAACCTGAGCAATGGCGGTGGGAGTTAGGCTGACGGCAGCCAGGATCACCCAGCTTGTACAGATTAAATTGCGGACCATCTTCGAAAAGTCTCCTGTGTATTCAGACACATCCGTGCGTGGAATTCCAATTGG
>JBGSJB010000722.1:0-2518 GCA_041742175.1 Pirellulaceae bacterium | reverse complement strand
GGTTAGCGTTTTTTGTGCGATTATTGTCCTTACCGACCTGCAATTGCATTTGCAAAACCCGCCTATCTGATTTTTCTAACAGCGGATAACTTAGCCGCCCGTGCTCCGGATTCTCCATTATGTCGCCGGAAGGGTGGTTTTCTTAGTTAATAAGCCATTTCGCTTGCGGTAAACGCATTGCGTTGGAAACGGATCCAAGTAGCGAGCGAAGTCCCGTTATTTTGAGAGTTTTCCGACGCTTACTTTAGGGCTAGTTATGACAGCATCAGGTGGTAGGTCTGACGAGTCGGCGAGCAAGCTGTCTCACGTGGATGAAGCTGGGGCGGCGCGGATGGTCGACGTAGGAGGGAAACCCGTAACGCGGCGGACCGCCACTGCGACAGCAGTTTGCCGCATGTTGCCTGAGACCGCTCGGCAGATTCAGTTGAATAGTTTGAAAAAGGGTGATGTTCTGAGCGTCGCAAGATTGGCGGCGATTCAAGCGACGAAGCGAACAGATGAGCTGATACCGCTGTGCCACAGTTTGCCGATCGATGGCGTCGAGGTGGATTTCCAGTGGTTGTCGAAAGAACGGTTGGAGATTGCGGTAAAGGTAAGTGTTACAGGTCGGACAGGTGTGGAGATGGAAGCGATGGTGGGTGCGAGCATCGCAGGTTTGACGGTGTATGACATGTGCAAAGCGGTTGATCGTACCTTGAGTCTTGAAGAAGTTTCGCTGTCATCGAAGACGGGTGGAGCAAGCAGCGATTTTCAGCGCGAGGATTTCCGACGCGATGCGTCAACGGAGAAATGATGATTGATCGAATGTCAGCCCGAACGAATCGTATGCAACCAGTTGTTCAGCCTTCCGTCTTAGGTCTGCGCTCATCGGCTCGGTTCGGAGCGAGCGAACTGGCGAAGACTGCTGTGCCGAAAACGGTTGAGAAGCCAGCGGTTCAACTGAACGGTGCTCAAGATCGGATGCGCGAGTTGGTAGGCTTAGAGCTTGTCCGAGTAGAAGCAACTTTAACTGAGGTGCTGCGAAGCCACTATCCTGACGTGAATGCTCTAGCGAGTCGCGCGACGAGTCTTGGTGGCAAGCGATTGCGACCATGTTTGGCATTGCTGTCGGCGAAAGCTGTCGGTGAGTGTCAAGACGATTCGGTTCGAGTGGCTGCGACAGTGGAATTGGTTCATGCGGCCAGTTTGGTGCATGACGATGTGTTGGATAATGCAACGCTGCGACGCCATCAGCCGACAATTCACGCGCAAGTCGGCGCACATTGCAGCATTGTGTTAGGCGATTTCCTGTTTACACGAGCTTATGGGTTGGCTGCTCAATGTCGATCGACGCTGGCGGCACGTGGGATTGCTTCGGCGGCGAGTCAGTTGTGTGAAGGCGAGTTGCGTCAGCATGCATCGATCGGCAATTGGGATATCAGCGAAGCTGATTACTTCGATATCTTGCGGCAGAAAACGGGCGAACTTTGTGCAGTCAGTTGTCGGTTGGGTGCTTGGAGCGGTGGAGGTGATGTGACTGCCGCGAGAGCTCTATCGCGCTTCGGTCGCAAGCTGGGCGTCGCATTTCAAGTTGTCGATGACTGGCTGGACGTGTGGGGAACTGAGCAAGTCGGTAAGACGCTCGGTACCGATCTACTACAACGTAAGCCGACATTGCCGATCCTACGATTGTTGGAGCTGCATAGCGGCTCGGCGCGCTTGGCATTAATCGCGATGCTTAACAGCGGTTCGTATTGCGATGAGTTTCTACAGCGGCTCAACAAAAGTGACGCGTCTGCATACACGCTACAACGTGCCAAGCGTTTGATTGAGAGCGCGCTCGAAGATCTGCAAGATGTACCATCTTCGCCAGCTCGCGACTGCCTCGAGTCGATCGCTGAGCTTTGCGTGCGACGCGCCGCTTAGCGGTAGCCACGCAAGAGCAGTAACCGTTATTCTGCCTCAGTTGAGTTGCGACTCGTCATAGCTGGTACGGTTTTGCAGCTATCGCAGCTCGGCTGTGAGCACGCAATACTTAAGGACTTAAGGCTTCAACCGGGCCAGTTGAATCTGGCTTTGCGAGGATTGACGTAATTGTCGATCGGGTAGTAACCAGTTCAACAGAGGTCTTTCTTTGCCACGGCATTCTAGAGAACTCGCGAATCGTAACCTATTTTTGAGCGGTCGCGCAATGTTGTTAGCTCAGCTTATACTCGTTCTTAGGACGCTTGGCGGAATCTAAGTTCACCTTGTCAACCACCGCAGCGACTAATGCTGGGGTGCGTGAATCGTGGTTCATTTCTTCTCGGCGGCGATGAGTCAAACGATTACTTTTGACGTTTTATCGTAGCGTGTTCATTCGCCTTCCGTTGGAGTAGACTGGTGGGTTATTGGATACTCCAGAACCCGACGGAGCGGTGTACGGGCGGTTAAGCTAACAAAACGATCAGGAGATGCGCAATGGCTCAGAAGACAAAACAACTGCATCGGCGTCGGTTTTTGAAGACCACTATGGCTGCGGCTGGGGCTGCGGTCAGTC
>JBGSJB010000721.1:0-12204 GCA_041742175.1 Pirellulaceae bacterium | reverse complement strand
GGTCTTCACCGTACTGGACTGGGACTATCGAGCGTAGGAATGCAGTAGTGAGGTTGCCACTCACATTGCAGGATGATTGTCACTTGCCGACCGATGCTAGTACGTTTTTCTTGCACGGAGTTCCCATCCTGTCAGCTTTCACTGGATCGCACAGCGAGTATCACACGCCGCGTGACGTTCCGGAGCTCTTGAATTACGAAGGTGCGGCGCAGGTTGCGAGGTTGATGGCGCTGATCACGCGTGATCTAGTGCAAGCGGACGCTGCGCCTGAGTATCAAGAACAAGCGGCTGAACCGGAGATGCGAGCTAGTTTGACGGCCTATCTCGGTACTATTCCCGATTACTCGAAAGGTGACATCAAAGGCGTCGCGCTCGGTGGCGTCACCAAGGGTGCACCTGCCGAACTAGGCGGAATGCGAGCCGGCGATATCATCATTGAGCTCGCAGGCAAGAAGATCGAGAACATTTACGACTACACATTCGCGATCGAGGCGCTCAAAATTGGCGACCCGATCAAAGCGAAGGTGCAGCGTGGCGATACAATCGTCGAACTGAGCATTGTGCCAGCTTCGCGACAATAAGAGCCCAGTAGGCTTACTTGACATACTCAGTCAAGTATCCGCGGAACTCACGGCGATGATGCTCTTCGTCGCCTAAGATCGTGATACACATATCTTGAGTTACGTAGTCGACACCATCGCACAGCTTGATGATTTTTGTGTACTGTGTGCAAGCCGCATCTTCAGCGTCGATAACACCGCGAATGACGGCTACCAAGTCGGTTGAGTCGGCAGGCGGTTGCAGCGATTTTTGACAAGCTTTGAAGTCAAGGCTGCCGGGCAGCTTACCACCGATGGTCTTGATGCGATCCGCCAGCAACTGAGCATGGGAAACTTCTGCGGTCACATCGGCCGCTAAGCTCTTTTTGATTTCTTCGGCACGAACTCCATCAAGGTGGACACTGTTGGCGATGTAGTTCATGACCGTTTCAAGTTCCATGAAATAAGCGACGGTCAATTCATCGACAATTTTTTGTTTTGTTGCATCAAGCGTCATTGAAGAATCCTTTTGAAGTCAGTGTTGACGAAGATCAAGCGACAAGGTTTGTTTTAAGTAACCTAGCGCGAGTGTCAATGAGGCTGGGCAGTACGCACAGCGCGATGGTTGACCACGCAGTGGACTAATTCTGTCGCATAGAACGCAGTCGAGAGCGGGCTTTAAAGAGCAGCGGGCCGACGCTGTTTTCCGGTATTCCGATGTGCGAACTGATGTCCTGATAACTGCGCTCTTCGAGATGGAACATACGAATCGCTGCAGCTTCTTCCGCAGGCATCTGCGCGAGCAGCGATTGAACTTCTTCGCTGTTCTCAACTGCGAGTTCGCCGTTCGCATCTATTGCAACCGCTTCGTCGGATAACTGCGCTGTTTTACCACGACTTAATTTTACGACTCGTTTTACTGCGATACGTCGAGTAACAACGACTAGGTATGTGCCCAAAGAACTTTGGCCACGAAAACGTCTCATGATGGCAAAGTCATTTTCGAATAACTTCAAAAAAACTTCGGCCACAACATCATCGCGGATTTGATCCGTGTGGTTTCCTAACCGAGATGCGGCCGTCTCCGTTACAACGTGAGTGATAAGAGCGATAAACCGCTCAACGAAATCCTCCCACGCGCCCGGCGCACATTCAATGCACCGGGTCAAAAGCCGTCGATCTATGTCGGACAAAACCACGATGTAACTCAGATTAGGCAAGAGATTTGGCTGACCAGTCCAGCACGTGACCACATAAGCTGGCCAGCTAACCCCATACTAAGTGGAATCAGAGCGCAGAGCAAGTTGAATGCATTAAGCGAAACCTGTTCCGACCGCAAAGACTTACGAGTTGCTCAAAACCCTCACAATTCAACGGATGTAACCGCAGGCGTGGGTAATGCGGTTGCACGAATGCCGCCAATCCGCCAGTCGTCGTGCCGCAGTGAAACCTTCAATGCGACCTGCCCACAACGGCCCGGTCAGTCCTCCGCGCTCGAGCCGCTTCTATCACCGAGAGTTTTTTCCACGTAAAGCATTCGCACTAAAACTATTATGACCACGGTTAAGGGTGCCGCCATCATGATGCCAATCACGCCGAATGTGACTCCCATTAGAACTTGCGCGCTGATCAACAGAATTGGTGGCAAGCTGACTTCGTGACGCTGGATGATCGGTGTGATCAAGTAGCTCTCAACGCCCTGCAACACAATATTGAAAACCAGCACATACAGCGCAACACTGTTGCCGACATTCAGCGCCAGCAAGATCTGCGGAACGGCAGCCATCAGCGGCCCGATATTGGGAACAAACGTCAGAAACGCAGCGACCACACCTAACGTCGCCGGAAGTGGAACGCCGAGAATCCAAAGCCCGATGGCGGTCAGTAGGCCCACGACAGCCATGGACGCAAACCGTCCGACAATCCAGCGTCCTAGGTCTGAGCGGATTTCGACAAGCACTTCGCTCGCTACAACTCGCTTGTCTATTTGAAATAGTTTCAGCAATCCACTGCGGTAAAGTTCCGGATCGTAAGCGGCGTAGAGCCCAACGAAGAGAATTACCAATGCGCTCGTCAGCCCCCAACCCGTTACGCTCAGCCAACTGACAATGCCGGGAACCAAAGTGCCACTCGACTTAGTCAACGCACTTTGCAACTGCGATGAATCCGGCATGTAACGTTCCGCCCAAGGTTGTTCAGCTAACCAGCCTTTCAACTCCTTCAGTGACGAGAGCAACTGCGACCACAATTCGTCGGCACGCTCAGCGATTTGCGATCCGAGATAAATAAAACCCGCCCCTAACAACAACGCAAGAAGTGTAACGACGACCAAGTAGGCACCGATGTACGGGATCGGGACGTACCGCTGCAACCAAACACTCAGCCCGTTCAAGAACACGCCGAACACCATCCCAGCGAAAATCAGTAACAGGAGGCTAACAGTAATTACGAACAGATCTGATATGGCCAAAATGATCGATATCGATATCGTCACCAACCATAGCCATCTAAGATTAGTCATAGTCCGTCGTCGGTTCGTTTAATGCAACTGTTTTTAGGGCAACTGCGCGTCAAGTTAGCCGCTACGGCTTTAGTTGTGGCTTGCCGCCTGCGAACTGTTCATGGCAAGAGTTGCAGTTATCGAGCAACGTTCGATAAAGCTGCTGTGACTTATTCGCTTTCTTTTCCTTCGCGGCGCGATACAGTTCACCGCCGATACGCCGAACCGTCGTCGCGTGTTCGATCCACTTTGCCCTTTGTTCCTGCGGACCTCGCAATAGCAACAGATTGCCATCTTCCGCTAAAATTAGCGAGCCTGATTGGATACTCTCCCAGCTCGCGTCATCTTTCGTTTCCGCGTCCCTACTGTCCGCCATCGCCGCCTTCAAGCTCCTGTAGGTCGGTTGAAATACGTACTCCATGAACTCATGCGGGTCCTTCTCTACAGGCATCAAGTATTCGTCGGCGGCCGCCTCGGATCGTTGCGTTGAAGATTGCTCAGCGGACGATTGAGCGTAACTTGTCAGCGAAGGTGTCAAGTTGAGAACCACCGCGGTGGCTACCATCACTACTATGCAAACCTCAAATAGTTGCTTGATTGACATTGTTGAATACGCCTAATTTCGAAGTTTGTTTTTCGAGCTTAAGTTTCTGTGCTCAGCCAAGTTGAGTCGTCAGCAGTCGCAGCGAAATACTTTCGCCCAAACATTCACGAGACGGCTACCACAGCCTAGATACCGTGCCTTGCTACAAGGCGAAGATGCAGCGGTGGCAAATTACGTACCTTCTTCTGATCCAGCCCAAATCCGGCTAGTTGTGATGATCACGTTCCACAGGTGAACGGAAGGGGGCGGTACCTACTTTGCAGGCGACCGCCATATTTCAACCCGGTGCGGTTGAGTCTTTAACTTTTGAATTATCGAAAGCGATGACTTATGGCAGATTACAGTGAAATATCCGGAAAGATCGTACTGATTACTGGAGCGACCAGCGGCTTTGGTCGGGGAACAGCCCTAGCGTTCGCAAAACATGGAGCGTCGCTTGTGCTAGCGGCTCGCAATAGCGACGAACTCGAGAAGGTCAGCCGCGCATGAGTTGCCGCCGGAGGAACGCCGCTAGTCGTACCGACAGATGTCAGTGTGCGAGACGACATGGAAAATCTCGCAGCGCGCGCCTTCGAGCGCTTTGGCAATATCGACGTGTGGCTCAACAACGCGGGTGTCGCTGCGATCGGTCAATTCCAAGAAGTCCCGCTCGAAGATCATGAGCAGATCAACGGTAGCTACCATGCGATGAAGCACTTTCGCCAGCGCGGTCGCGGAACGCTGATTAACATCTCATCGGTCATCGGGAAAATTCCGGCTCCGTATTACGCGTCCTACGCCGCTGCCAAGTTCGGCGTGGTAGGTCTGTCCGATGCACTACGGCAAGAACTTCGTGAGGACAATATTACTGACATCCATGTTTGCACCGTAATGCCGATGGCGCACAGCACTGGCTTCTTCGAACACGCAGGCAACTACACAGGCCGTGAAAGCGTGCCAATTCCGCCCACTTACGATCCGCAAGTCACCATCAACAAACTAGTGGAACTGACCGTCGCACCCGAGGATGAAGTGATCACTGGCTTCCAAGGAAAGCTGTTTAACATCTTCCACAAGTTGATGCCGGGTACCATTGAAAAGATGATGTCCAAGACGACTACCAAGAATCAAATTGAATCGGCGGAACCCGCGCCCAAGACCAGCGGAATCATTCACGAGAGCAAGTAACCTGCACCAGCAGCGGGATGTTTCCATTCCGGCGGGAGGGACGACCCGCTGTGTTAGTGGATAGAGGACTAGTCCCAAGGATGTAGCTTTAGCCTAACCATCTGGTGCTGGGCGAGCTAGTTGGCAATTCAACAGCCTGGTCGCTGAGCGCGGCATGCGCTGTCGGCTTGTCAATCAATGGGATGCAGTGACGAGCTTCATCAGATATTTTTATCTAACTCTCGGATGCCACGAAGTATTAAAAAAGTTCGGCATAAGTGCGGTAGAGCCAAAACAACTTCGGCTTGAGGCGGGGAGCATCTGGCAACGGAACGCCATGGTAGGAACATTCTTTGCTGCCCCTGGCAAGCGGGTAGACGAGACGAATGAGTTATTGTGCTGGTCTTTGAACACTAGCAAATGTCAGGGAGTTTGTTGGTATTCGTGCTGGAGCGTTGCATCATTATCGCGTTTTGATGGCAAGTTAGGTCCGTGCAGTCCTCACAATAAGCGATCGTTGTCGTCTAATTGCTTTTTGTCCCTGCCTTAGGAAAGGATAATGTTGATGTCTGTTTTACTGAAGCCACGTTGGCTCGCATCGGTCTTCTGCTTAGCCGTCTTCGGAGTTGGCTCGATAGCCAACGCGCAGTCTTCGGCTGGCCCATATAACGACGAGTACCAAGATCTTTACGACTATGGGAATACCGACCTATACGAAGACGAAGAGTGGTATGACCCTCGAGACTGGTTTGACGACGATGAATATCAAGTCAATGACGACTACTACGAAGATCGGTACGAGTCACAATACGACCAAGACTACGACACGACGTACAGCGATGGTTACTACACCGACTACACCGATACCCCTAACTACTACGACAACGACGACTGGTACAACGAAGACTACTACGACGGCTACTATGACGGCGTGTACGACAACTACGACTACGATGATTATTACTACGACGACTATGGCTACGACGACTATTACTACAATGACTACTACACAAATGATTGGTATGACGACTATGGCGTCTTCAATGATTGGTACGGGTACTGATGTCCGAAAGTCCAGTCGCAAGTACTAGGTAAGTCGAGCCAAAATGCGTTGACTTTCCGACCCCAATGTCATTCGCAACAAATTTTATTCAAAACACATTGCTATTCTGGAGATTAGAAATGCGACACAATATTTACAAAGGTTTTTGCCATGCAGCCCAAGCACTCGTGGTCTGCTGTTTGGTATCCCCGGTTTTCTCACAACAATCGGACTCAAGGCAACGAGAACAAGGGAAGCGAGATCAAGGGCAATCGTACAATAGCGAACGCTCATCTTCGAGCGATAGCAGAATGCAGAACAAGCAGGACCAGGACAAGCAGAAGCAGAGCGAGTCAGCGAGCAGTTCCTCACAGCAACTCAAGATCCAGCCGCAAGGCTGGGTAAAATTGGGTGTGGACTACAACAACGACGGGCGCTACGACGCTTACGAGACCATTTTCGTCTATGACTTGCAGATGGCGCAGAAACGCAGCCGCGATCGACGCGAGCAAAGCCAACAACAGGGCCAACGCGAGCAGGGCCAACGCGAGCAGGGCCAGAGTCAATCCGCACGTCAGTCTGCTGGAGGTTCGAAGCAGCAGTCAGCGACAGCTAAGATAGCGGGTGAACTGCAGGATATGCGAAAGATTCGCATGCGGGATAGCGAACAGCAGTTTGTAATCGCTCGCGTTCGGACCGACGAAGGGCGTACCGCAAAGGTTCTGCTCGGCAAACAGCAACAACTTTCGGGCTTCGATCTTTCCGATGGCGATCGCATTGAAGTCGAAGGTCGACGCGGACGAATCAACGACCAACCTGTCTTGGTCGCTAGCAAGGTGAAGGCCGGTGGCAAGGCGATGCAAGTTGAGATCGATCGCATGAACCAACCCGTTCGACAATTTAAAGGCGAGATCGTTCGCACTCAAACCACGCGATTCCAAGGACATGACAAACCGTTCGTCGTGGCTGAAATGCGCTGTCAGGATGGAAGCAGCAAACTCGTTAATCTTGGACCGAAGGACAAGTTCGCTGATGTTGACGTCAAACAAGCTGAAGAAGTGTGCGTCCTGGCGGCGATGGGAAGAATCGATGGAAAGAAAGCGTTGATCGCCGAAGAAGTTAGCGTTGATGGTGAGACGATTAAAATCAAACCAGACCAACGTCGCGACCAACGTTGGTCGAGCAATAGTGCTTCAACGAGTCGGAACAGTAGCACGCGGTGAGTGAAGTTCTACTGCATAGCGACCGTTAGGAGTTAGCTAAGCCTTCAACGCGAGAAGCATTTTGCTCCTCGCGTTTTTTGTGATGCGAAGAAGTGCTTTGTGCAGTTTCACCCATCTCATCCAGATGGTGTTCGCCTTTTATCGTTACTTCAATCTTGCAGCCTGCTTCAACCACTCAACCACCGCTGCTGCAGTGGCCTTGTTAGTTGCTAAAGGAACTGCATGTACGTCACAAACTCGAAGCAGCGCCGTCACGTCAGGTTCGTGCGGCTGAGCGGTCAACGGATCACGAAAGAATAGCAACGCTGAGATTTTGCCCTCAGCCACGCGTCCGCCGATGATCAAGTCGCCACCAAAGGGTCCGTGCGCCACTCGCTCTACTCGCAACCCCAATTGGTCGGTCAAAAGTTTTCCAGTGTTACCAGTTGCGACCAAGTCCTGCGTTCGAAAGAAATCTACATGTTGCTTAACAAACTGAACCAAATCATCCTTTTGGGCATCGTGAGCGATTAACGCGAGCATATTCGTGACCGTCCTTTAAGCGTGGTAAGCAAGCTACGCGCGTTTTGATTTCCCTACCGGTAGATTCGCGCCGAAATCCATCGAAGTAAAAGCAGCGATGCGGCTGCGGAGTTGCATCGCGGAATTTGACGAAGCTATCAATTTTTTCCCAAGCAGTTCAAAATACGCACACTAATTTCTTTTCTAGTTTGACGAGCGTGATCGTAATTACCGATGCACACTTTAACAACAGCGTTGATCTTGCAGCCTCGGATCACTCAACGTCCACCTCCGCGTTGGTATCATCCCCCAAGACCATCCAGGAAACCAATGGTAGAGATACTCTGCACCGTAACCGGTATTATCGCTGGAAGTGCGGCAGTCGCAACAATCATGCATCAGCAAGCCGAGCGCGAACGATCGCTGTACGCTTCGCATTCGTCGGTTGAAGAGTCGTTGCGACTGAAGGTTTTGGCAGACCAACTTCAGTCGCTTACCTCCCGCGTTTCCGCTGATGTAACCGCGCACAGCGAACGTGTCTCCAGCATCAATGACCGACTGGATCCGACGGAACAAGCTCCGGAAGCTATACTTTCCGCGATCAACGAACTGATTGCCGCCAACGCGGCAATGCAAGGGCAACTGGCCGAAGCACAAAATCAAATCCATCAGCAGTCGCAGCAGATTGAGCAGACCGCCACAGAAGCTCGCACTGACTCGCTGACAGGCCTCGCGAACCGCCGCGCATTGAACGAGTATCTGCACAGTTGTATCGAGCCTTCGCACTCCGCTGAAGTCTCAGCGCTGTTCATGCTTGACATCGATCACTTCAAGAGTTGTAACGACACCCATGGTCACTTGGCCGGTGACGCTGTGCTGGCCATGTTCGCCAAACGCATATCAGAATGGTGTCAGGACAGATACTACGCGGCGCGCTACGGTGGCGAAGAGTTCGCGGTTATTCTCAGCGGCAATTCGATGGGCGAAGTTGTTCATCAAGCTGCAGAGTTGCGTGCAAGCGTCAGCAACAAAGCGATCACTTATCTCGATCTGACCTTGAAACTAACGGCCAGCGGAGGTTTGACTCAGTTGCGACAAGGCGAGACGATCGATACGGCTTATCATCGCGCGGACGAAGGGCTCTACTTGGCAAAGAAGAGTGGCCGCAATTGCGGGTTCTGGCTGAACGCCGGCGAATGGCTGCGCATGGAATCAAATGCCACCGATGACGAACCAGTCGCTGGAATTATGCAACAGCTTCCTTCACATCAATCTTCGCAAACATCTGCTCGCTCCGTTGCCACGCCCGAAGCTGAGTCTGTTCATACTGCGTCACCCATTACGAGTCGCGCTGAAGACGAGTCCTCGAAACAAGTCGCAAAGTTACTTGCGGCGGATGATCCAGTAACGCCCGCAAAAGCGACGAAAGTGGAGCACAATGAAAGTACAGCCGACGTGCTCGATTTAAATGTGTTTCTGCAACGGCTCGAAGTCCATTTCGCACAACTAAGCCGCGCTAACTTGCCCGCTACCGCTATGATGCTTGAAGCCATTGGACTCAATCGCGGCTCTCCACAGACGATTGAAGCCTGCTGGGCAAACACACTGTCATTAATTCAATCCCACGTGCGTGGCATCGATGTGATCTGCCGTATAAATCAATTCACGATGTGTATCTTTATGCCAGGCGGTCAATTGGATACTTCAGTGGATCGGGCAAGTCGCATGCAGCAAGGGCTAAGTGCGCTGCGAAAAGATACATCACTGGCAGGGCCATTTCCCGATCGGCTTTCAATCGCACTCGCTTCGGTTGTTCACAAGGCGAATCCAGGCTCCTTCATGCAACGACTCGAATCCGCGCTCGACGAAGCTCGCAACAGTCAGGATGACGAATTGATCATTCATGACGGTCAAGGCTGCCGACCCCAGTTGGTTTGAAATTTCGACCGCGTTTGTCAACGCTTTTTTTTGGGTTGCCCGAAATTGGTTTGCACACCCGAGGTCTGCGAGGCGTTTTTCACGCGACACCGCCACGCCCTTCGCAGAGCCTCAGAGCGTGCCACCCGTGCCCAGTTACTAAGATTAAGCCTTGACGCTCCACTAGCGTCCTGCGGCTGATTATCGCGAAATAGGCGTAGTTTATTGTCTCTCATTTGCGAGGAGCGTTTGCGCGTTCGAGCGCTTCAACGCGTTTGCGAAGATCGCGCAGGTCGAGTGCGAGACGAACGGCGAGCCCGCGGAGTTCTTTCTCGCTGATCTGGTCAACGATATCACGAATCTGCGCTCCCTCTTCTTCCATTCGCGCCAGCGGATTTGGTAACGCTTGCAGCGCCTTCAGTTCCTTCTCGCACTCCGCGATACGGCGTTGCACTTCAGCAAGTTTTGGGTGATTCGGACCCATCACTGCTTCTGACTCACGCAGGCGGCCGAGCTCTTGCTCGAGATGCGTATCGCGGTCCGCCAAATACGCTTCCGCCGGCAAGATACCTTGGCGACTGGCCGTGCGCGTCTGAGCCATACTGATGCTGACGAACGCAGTTACACTGACGCTGCAAAGAATAAGAAAGCTGATCGCAAATTTTCGAGCCACGATGTTCACCTGTAGTAGATACAACGCTTCGTATCAAAACTCACAGGTCGTATTGTACCGACTTCGCAAATTCTGGAAGTCGTCGAGCGGCGTGGACACCGCTCGTTATTTGGCCGGTTTCGTCGCAGCGACCAACCACTCGCGATGGAACGGTTGCGACGGCTTGCTGTTCGTGGTCTTCACCGCGTCGCGTTTGCCTGCATAGCGGATCAAGCAAGTGTTGATCTGCCCCGCGTTGACTTCACACAGCACTCGATTGACTAGCACGAGCGGATCGTCACCTGCGGGTACGTCCATTTCGAAGTACAGCCAGATCCAGGTGGTTTGAAGTTCCTTACCCACGAACTTGATCGGCTGCTTCGGCGGCGGTGGAACTTCGCGCACGATGTCCGTCGAAGCGGATTTGTCTTTGGTTTCAGTCTGCGCAGTCGCAAGATAAAAATTGTCCGACAGGTAGCGAGTCGCCAAGTCGTCGACTTGCGGGTCCTTTTCGATATCCAGTTTCTTACCGGCCAGCTTCGCGAGAGCTCTCTCAAAGTCGCTTGACTGGCACTTCAAACCGATCTCCAACCGCTTCGTGGCAGGGTTAAATTCAATCTCGGCTGTGCTAATGTGGAACGGATGAACGACCGCTTCCGCAATAGTGGCTAAGGCGAAGCACACGAGCAAACTGAAGCAATATACCCAGTGGATAGAACGCATTCCCAACATAAACCTACTTTCGATAATTGAGGGAAGTCGATTATAGTCGCCTTTCGCTCATAGGTGCAATTTATGTTGGTCGCCCTTCGCTCGCAGAAAGTTTGCGACATTTGCGCACTTTCGCGGAGCGAATCGCGACGATCTTTTTCCCACGACTAATGCCATAAATTATTCAGTGGTCGATCAGTTACATCTGGCTATGCTGTAAGCGCCAGTCCTGAGCGAGTTCAGCGAAGATGGCTGGGTCGGCGGTTAGCAGGTTTGCAGGTTCTAGCTCGGTCCGCGCCGATTCTGTGCTGAGCAGCGTTGAACAGTGTTGCGTGGAACTGTGTAGCTTGGCACTTGGAATGTTGCGGCGAGTATCGTCGACTCGCAGTAGATCGCGCTGCCGCGAGGGAGTTTTCCGCTTCGAAATATCGTTCGCGTTCAGTTGGTCGATCGGAGGAACTCGGCTGCCTGCGAGTGCCGCGAATTTTTCAGCGAGGGCTGATGACAACTGCGGCAATAAGTTGCGATGGTTCGCCGCACTGTGTAGCGCTTGCAAGTCGACGTTAATCCACTCGGCGGCCAACTGGCATTGAAGCTTGCCGTTTGGTTCCACCATTGCGGCAGCGCACTTCAAAGCTGCTGAATTTGGTGAGGTTGCATTATCCGAAGAAGGCTTTTTGACGATCGTCATCCACAGCCAGCGATCATCGCTGACTCGGTATATGAAATCCTCCGGTGCAGCGGTTTGTTGTAGAAAGCGGTCGACCATGGCGGTGTCGGCGCCGGAGCTGCGGAGGAGATGCAATTGAATCGAAGCGGGCGACTTCTTAGCGTCGCGGGCCGCAAATTGGGCTTGTTGCAGCAACCAGCCGCGAACGAGCGAGAGGCGGTTGTCGACCGGTACTGTAACCCGAAACAGTGTACCGCCCAGTGCACCGACCTGAGCTGAAACGGAACCGCCGATGGCCGCGACCAGCGACTTGACGCTCACCAAACCGATTCCTGCTTCGCTGGGCGGAGGGACTTGTTGAGCCGAGTTGATGAAACGCAGCAGCGGGGCGCTCAAGCCGCGGCCTTCGTCTTCGACCGCGATCAAGAGTCGCTGTGTCACGTTGGTTTGCCAAGCGATACGGATGCTCAGTCGGCTACCGCGCGGGCTGGCTTCGACCGCGTTATTGATCAAGTTCAGCAGCACGCGACCGAGCTGGTTCGAATCGAGGTAAAGGCGTGGTAGCGACCGATCCCAGCCTACCCAGTCGAGTGCGATGTCGCGCTCGCCAGCCAACGCGCTCACCATCGGCTCGACAATTCCTCGAAGCTGGTGCGGGTAAAACCGCTGACGCATTGTTCCAGCATGCTTGTGTTGCAA
>JBGSJB010000720.1:0-6240 GCA_041742175.1 Pirellulaceae bacterium | reverse complement strand
GGCGTTGACTGAATCTTGACTGCGAAGAGATTCTTCCACGCTTCATCGACGCCGGATTTGTATTCGCCAATCGCGTTGTCTGGGATCAATCCTGCGGTGTGCGTTAACAGATGCTTGACGAGCACATCGTCGCGACCGTCTCCCGTGAACTCAGGCAGGTAAGTTTTTACAGGTGCTTCGACGTTAACTTGACCTCGTTCCAAAAGGATCGCGATGCTTGTCGCGGTGGCGACAGGTTTGGTGATCGAGGCCATATCGAACACGGTATCGAGCGTCATAGGTTCCGTGTTATCGCCAACAGCGCGGTTGCCGTAGGTCTCTCGTACGAGCCACTGGCCGTCGTGCCAGAAGCCGACCACAGCGCCGGGCAGATCTCCGGCTGCGATCGCAGCCTCCATCGACTCGCGGATTTTCGATTTCGCAGTTGTGAGTGCGGTTTCTTTGTCCGATTGCGCCGCACATGGCAGAGCGATGAAGGTTAAAGACGCGAATATAAAAAGTGAAGCACTAGCAGCAAGCTTCATAACTGACCCTGAATTTTTTGAAGTGAACGAACGGAAGGCGAGCTATGCATCTTAGCTCATGGGGCGGCTGATGCGAATTGCAACGGAGATTGCGTTGCGAAAGAGAGCGGTGTTTCGCCAACAGACGCCGTTTGTTCCAGAGCAGATGATTTGTGATGGTCGCCATTCGCAACGGGCTGTAAACCAGGGGTTCCGCGTAAGCTCGTTGCACTCGCTTGCGCTCACCCCTGGCTAGCTCATGTCGCTGCTTCGCAGCTTTCCGTTCTTAGCAAAAAACCGCGAAGCGATTACCCGCGATTGCCCGTGTGAGTCCGCACGCGATGGGCGAGCGTATCGAGCGACTGCATACTTAGCAATGGTGTCTGTTGTGCGGGAGTTGGTCGGATTAGAATCGACGGCGGTAATTGACTCCACTGCAACAACCTTCCGGAACTAGAATCATGACTAACCTCTCTCGACGTCAGTTGATCCAAGTTGGTGCGCTCGCCTCGGTGCTACCAACTTTGAATCGTGTTGCTTGGGCAGGGCCGCGCACTGTGCTGGCCGATGAGGCTGATCCGTGGAAAGGACTGAAGGTTGGCGTTGCAACCTACACGCTTCGCGAGTTGCCGATCGAGGATGCGATCAAAGCGGTGAATCGGGTTGGGTTAAAGTATGTCTCGATTAAGAACGTCAAGAACCACATCGATCTTTCGCATTCCTCAGAGGAGCGGAAGCGGCGAGCTCAGATGTTTCGCGATGCTGGCATTACACCGCTGAGCGTCGGAAATGTTTCGATGCGCACTGGCGAAGCCGACATTCGAATCGCTTTCGAATATGCTCGCGACATCGGAGTGACAACGATCGTGTGCGCGCCGAGCCACGATGCGATTCCGATTCTTGATCGGATGGTTAAGGAGTTCGACATTAAGCTGGCGATTCACAACCACGGGCCTGAAGACAAAGGTTATTTTCCATCGCCGTATGATGTGATGCGCGCTGTGGAGAACTTCGACAAACGCATTGGACTTTGCATCGACGTTGGTCATACGGCTCGCGCGGGCGTAGATCCTGCTGAGTCGATTCTTCATTGTCAGGAGCGGCTGTACGATGTCCATTTAAAAGACATCTCGGCGATGGGCAATAAGAATACACCGGTTGAAGCGGGGCGCGGGATTCTGGATTCGAAAGGAATTCTTGCAGCGTTGTTGAAGATCAAGTATCAAGGCTTGGTCGGGTTTGAGTATGAGAAGGATGGCAAAGATCCTGTGCCCGGGCTCGCTGAATCAGTTGGCTATAACAAAGGTCTGCTCGCGTCTCTGTAGTTCGCTTGGTTGCAGATGTAGTTCGCATGGTTCACTTGCTGGACGAGCGTGGCTGGTCCAGCGAGTTTCGTTGTGGTGTAGAATACGCGGCTTGCTAACTTTGGAGAAATCTTGCAAGCCAACAGATCTATCACTTCGACGGCTGACGCATCAACAATCAGTGAAGCATTGCGAGGTGCATCGAAGCCGACGCGCGTGCGGTATGCGATGGTCTTGCTCGCGATGCTGGTCGCGGTGTTGTTGTATTTGGATCGCATCTGCTTGAGCACGGCGAGCAAAGCTGTGCAAGCCGATTTGGGGCTGAGCAAACCCGACTTGGACTTAACGCTTTCCGCGTTCTTTTGGGCGTATGCCCTTTTTCAGCTTCCCGCGGGTTGGTTGGGAGATCGCTTTGGCGCGCGCTACATTCAGGCGTTGTACGTTGCACTTTGGTCGTTGAGTACGGGATTGCTAGGGTTCGCGACGAGTTTGAGTGGATTGGTCGCGCTGCGATTAATGTGCGGAATGTTCGAAGCGGGTGCTTATCCTTTGGCGGCTGGTATCGTCAGACGCTGGATTCCTCCGCAGCGGCGCGGAATCGCGAACAGTGTCGTGGCGGTGGGCGGACGCTTGGGCGGCGCATTGGCTCCGATAGTTACGATTCAGTTGATGATGATTTGGACCTACGGTAGTGAATGGACGAATCAATCGGCGGCTGTGGAGCCGGCGGCGTCGAGTTGGCGACCGGTGGTGATGTTGTATGGCATCGCTGGTGTGGTGGTCGCGTTGTTCTTTGTAAAGTTTTTTCGCGATCATCCAGCGGAGCACCCGGCCGTTAATGATGCTGAGTTAGCGCTGATTGGCACATCGCGAGAGCAGCGGGAGGCGGCGAAGCTGGCGGTTGGCGGTGCGGCGCACTTTCCGCCGATTGGGTCAATGTGTCGCAGCGGGAGCTTGTGGCTGAATTCGTTTTTGCAGTTTGCGAGTAATTTTGGCTGGGCGTTTTTAGTTACTTCGATGCCGCAGTACTTGAAGGAAGTGCATCATACGAGTTCGCAGACGCAAGGTTGGCTGCAGAGTTTGCCGTTGGCGAGCGGCATCGTTGGAATGCTGCTTGGCGGTTGGTTGCTTGATCGAGCAACGCGTCGCTTTGGTATTCGGGTTGGTCGTGCCGTTATGTTGAGTGTGCCGCGAGTTGTTGTAGGCTTGGCATTTTTCGCATGCATTGCAGTTCAGAGTTCGTTGCAGGCGACTGTATTTCTGGCGATTGTTGGTTTGGCAACTGATCTGAGTATTTCAGCGATGTGGGCTTACGGGCAAGATGTTGGCGGCAAGCATGTTGGAGCGGTTGTGGGTTGGGCGAACATGTGGGGCAACTTGGGCGCGGCGTGTTCTCCATTGGTGTTTGGATATTTGGCTCGAATGTACGTCGATGATGTGGAAGCGGGGTGGCAAACGGCGTTTATGGTCTGCGGGGCGGTGCAATTGATTGCCGCGGCGGCGGCGGTTGGCATTAATGCTTCCAAGCCGCTCGAGGCAGCAACCTAGTGCTTTGGCGCAGTGTGTGCACAATAGGCGTTCTGTGTGTTGTGAGGCAGCACGAATACTTTTTAAAAACGCTAAACCTGGCAAGATAGCCGATGCATGACGATCAACTGAACGCTCCTCCTGAACCGACGGCTGAGGAATGGGCCAATGCGGCGACACATGGATTTGGGATATTGCTCGCCATCGCCGGCTTGGTGTGGATGATGTCGAAGCTGGGTGGGCAGCCGCTGGGGTTGATCTTGAGTTGCCTGGCCTACTGCGTTTCGGTGGTTTTGGTGTTTATCTTCTCAACGCTTTCGCATGCCGTACACGAGCCGCATTTGCGCACTCGCATGCGAGCTTGGGATCAAGGCACGATCTACATGATGATCTCAGGGACCTACACACCCTTTGTCTGGGAGTTCGGAGGCATGTTGCGAACACCGTTGATGATCTTTCTATGGGGACTCGCGTTCTACGGTTTGTGGCAGAAAGTGGTCGTGCGTCGTCGAGTGAATGCGATGGTGGTGACAACTTATTTGCTGTTGGGTTGGGTTCCCACGATTCCACTGGCGCCCCAAGTACCTTGGGGATGTTTAGGTGGAATGGCGCTAGGCGGAGTCATCTACTCGGTTGGAGTTTTCTTTTTGATGTTCGACCATGCAGGCCGTTTCTTTCATTCGGTATGGCATCTCGCTGTGATCGCTGCTGCAGTTTGCCATTACATGGTGATTATTCACTACGTAGTGCAAGTGTGATGCACGTTCATCAGCGCAAACGTTTGTATCAACGCAGCAAGTGAGCTCGCCGAAGTGCTAGAGGAATAGCTCGAGCTGGCGCGGTTTTTGGGGAGGAGTGGGCAGCGAAGCGAGATTGCCTGGGATCGCGCTGCGAAGTCGTTCCCAGAATCGTCGCGCCATAGCCGGTGCGAACGTGTCATCGGGCGTGTGCGTGAAGACATAAGGCAAGCGACCTTCGGCAAGCCACCGAACAATAACTGGAAGCCATTCATCAAAGTAGTGATCGACTTGTTCGATCTTGTTTCGACCGATCAGCCGCAGTAGCGGATGTTTGCCGGTCGCCGCGGTTCGGTGCGGCGATTTGGGTTTGCGCGTTTGCGATTGTTTTTCGAAATCGTCTTCGGCGGGAGATTGGTTAAGTGGTCGCGAGTCGAAGATAACTTTGTCGATGTTGAGTTCGCAGAGGAGGTCGTCGAGCCGAGATTCGTTGGATGCGGAGTCGAACCAACTCAAGTGACGAACTTCGACAGCCCACGGAAATTCGCGAGGGAGGTTGTTTAGAAACTTAGACAATGTCTCGAATCGATCCGCGGCGAAGTGGGGGCCAAGTTGCAGGAACGTTGGCCCGAGTCGATCGGCTTGGGCGAGTTGTTCGATGGCGGCGAGAAAGTCGGCTGTCGCAGACGCGCAGTTGACCAGTGCGCGGTCGTGAGAGATCTCGCGCGGGAACTTCAAACAGAATCGAAAACCTTCAGCCGCTTCCGATCCCCAGCGGCGAGCGTGTTCGATTGACGGAATCGCATAAAAGCTGCTGTTGCCTTCGACGCAGTTGAACATTTGCGTATACCAACTGAGCCACTGAGGGCGTTTGGTACCGGCAGGATAGACGACGTCGTTCCAACCTTCGCAACTCCAAACTGGGCAGCCGATATGCAGCGGAAGCGCAGGGGTAGCGTTTAGGTGGATAGCTGAAGTCATCGACTTGAGACGGTACTACCGAGTTAAAACTGAGCGGAGTTGAACAGTGTGCAAGTTAGGTTGACTCCAGATTCATTGATAACCGTTCACTCATCGGGCAGCAAGCCGTGTTCTTCGAGGCGGATGGTGATGCGGACGAGTTCCATTGGGCGTTGTGCTTCGAACAGTTCGAGCATCTTTTTGCGTCGCAATTCGATAGCGCGGGGCGAGAGACTAACTTCAACAGCGATGTCCTTGGTGCTTTCACCTTTTGCGTCCAAGCGACAGATGAGTTGATCGGTGGCATCGAGCGATTGGAAGATTGCCAGTAGCGACTGAATCGACCTGCCGCGGGCGTTGTCGGTCTTGCCGAAGCAGGCGGTAGGTCGTGAAATGCTCAGCATGAAGAACTCAGGATCTTGGAATTCAGCGAGTTGGCATTTGAACGTACGGAAGTGGTACGACTGGCCTTCCGGGTCTTTCGCTTCGTGCTCGCAGTCGAGCGACCGGATACCTTCGACGATGAGGTCATCAATGTGATGCGAGAGTTTCGATGTGCGGTACTGACCGGCTGGGTCGCCTAGTTTTCCGATTGCTGGCTTACCGATCGCTGATTTGCCGATCGTGACGCGGCCGCTGGCGAAGAAATACTGATGTGCGGCGTTATCGCGAACGACTGCGCGTTCGTGGTTTTTGATGACGACGCAAGCTTCGATTGCAGACAGGTCGAGTTCTTCGGTTTGTCGTCTTGGATACCAATCGCGAATCGCGTCGATGACTTGCAACTTGGCTTCATCGAAGGTCGAGTCGAACTCGAGCGTCGATACCCAGTCGGGGGTAGACCAGTTGGAAATAGGTAGAGAAGTAGCGTATGACGAGTTGCCCGGCTTCATCAGAAACCTTTGTGAGTGAGTTTCCAGGCCGGGCGAGTAACGATTACTCCGACTGTAGCAACTGGATGCAACAGGCAGAATAAACGGCTTGCTCGTTATGCTTTCCCCCGATAACTCGGGTTCGGCCCCTGGATTTGTGTCGATTTGCGTTGAACACTTCTGTTGCTGCCAGACCTTTTGGGGCAGCGAAAAATCGGGAGCCGGATTTTTCGCTGGGGCACGAAAAACACCGGCTACCGACCGCAAAGATCTTCCCAAAAATCCGGGGCAGTGATTTCTGGGATCCGTATTCTGCGTCTCGCGGGTGACTTAAAGT
>JBGSJB010000719.1:0-2214 GCA_041742175.1 Pirellulaceae bacterium | reverse complement strand
GCCGCTTCCCAAGTTAAGAAGTTTCGCGACGAGCAGCAACTCGCGGAAGACATGTTCCTCCGCATCGGCGTCGCTGGCGGCGGATGCAGCGGGTTCAATTACACGCTTGGCTTCGACGACAAATTCGATGAAGCCACCGACAGCAAATACGAACACCACGGCGTCGCTGTCGTTGTCGACAAGAAGAGTTCATTGTACCTCGATGGAACCACCGTCGATTGGTTCCACAGTCTTGAGAAGCAAGGTTTCACTTTCAACAACCCGAACGCTGTAAAGAGCTGCGGTTGCGGAAGTTCGTTCTCAGCGTAGTTCCGTCGTGGCCGAGTTCGCGTAAAGACGCTACCCGCATCACTTCGACAAATCAAAAACACCAAGCGTTTCGAATTTTTAAGAGTTCGAAACGCTTTTTCGTATTGGAGTAAAGGGTTCTGCTTCGCGATGTTTCGGCGGTCCGAGTCAGATCACTTTTGGTCGCGTTCTGTCACTCGTCGGCGCCGATCACAAAATCGCGCGCGACTTTACGAATACTCGCTTGTCGTTCGGCAAGCCCCTTCACTTCGCCAAGCAAATCGGCCTCGGTCGCTTGCCCAACCGCGTCGGCAGGATCCTTCAACATTTGCGAAAGCGAAGTTGTACGATTGTTGATGCGAGCCTGCAGCGTTCGGATCAAACGCAACTCAGCTAGCTTATTGACAAGCGGCTGCTCGCCCGGTTCGCCCTGCTGCGGTTGCCCCGGTTGGTTCTTTTTGTCCTTTTGCTCTTTCTTATCCTTCTGAACTTGAACCAGCGCAGCGATCATCTCCTCGAGTGAACTGATGATCTCTTGCTCGATCGAAACGGTCAGGTTACCCACATCCGCTTTCGTTAACCGTTCGACGATCTTGCCGATGTCCGTGTTGACTTGCTGCATCGCTTCGGGAAACGCAGCACTAGACCCCTCTTCACTGAGCAACAGAAACGCTCGCTGGCCTTCACTCAAGATCTTCTTTTCTTCCAACGCCAAACTACTCGCCCTGATTTCCACCTGACGAGTTGCCTGTTCGCCGGTGATTTCTTGCAATCGCTGAGTCTCTTCGAAAACTTTGGTTTGCATTTCGAGCATTCGACGCAGTCGCGTTTCGAGCGAAGCTAGACTGCGTTCGATCTCTTCCTCGCGCAGTTGACGCAGGATTTCCTCCAGGGCTTCGATGGCTGATCGCAGTTCCTCTTCGGCTTGTCGCTGCTTCTCAACCGCCTCTTTGCGTTTGTCTTTCTTCAGCTCCTGTTCCGCTTCTTCCATCTTTTGCTTAGCTCGTTCAATGCGCTTTCGAGCTCGTTCGGTCGGGTCTTTCGGTTCCGTCTCCTGTGGCTGCTGTTGCTCGGACTCACCGGACTCACCAGACTTGCCGTCTGACTGCTGAGGCTGTGACTCGCCTTGCTTGGGTTGACCCTTTTGTTCTTCGCCGTCCTGAGGCTTGCTCGATTCTGATTGCGATGACTCGGATTGCCCGGACTCGGATTGCTCGGAGTCTGACTTCGATGGTTTGCTCTTATCGCCGTCGCTCAGCTGGCCCTTCTCGCCATCTTTGGGCTTGCTTTTGTCTTTGTCGCCTTTCTCAGAGTTTTCTTTTTCAGAGTCCTTTTTCTCAGCGTTATCTTTACCCGCGTTGTCTTTCTTCGAGTTCTTATCAGCCTCTTGGCTCGGATCCTCTTGCGGTGGCGAGTCCGATTTAGACCCTTCAGACTTTGCTTCGCTCGGTTCTTTCTGGTCGCCTGATTGCTGGTCGCCTGATTTCTGGTCAGCAGGTTTCTGGTCGCTTGATTTAGCGTCAGGAGACTTGTTATCGGATGTCTGGGAAGCTTCTTCTTTGCCGCCGAGTTCCTTGGCGATCTCCTGAGCTTTATCGGACAACTTGTCTTGGTCACCAGCGGCTTGTTGAATCTCTTGACCGCCTTCAGTGCGACCGCTCAACGATTTTTGCAATCGCAGCAGCCGATCGGTCTCCTCGATCCAGCGACGGACCTGATCCCTTTGTTCGCGCACGCGCTCACCACGGTTTTCGCTTTGCAGCAACTCAAGCAATCGCTTCAAATTTTCGCGGCTCGTTTTTTGATCATCCAGCGCTTGGCTGTATTGTTTCTTGTCCAAACTCGTGGCCGCGCGGACTAGCAAATCCGACAGTTGGGCTTTCTTGCCCATTTGAGCAGCTTGCTGTAAAAGAGCAGCTCGAGTTG
>JBGSJB010000718.1:0-4806 GCA_041742175.1 Pirellulaceae bacterium | reverse complement strand
ATTTTCACTGCCAAACGAATTGCGTCGATCTCGGTCTTATCCTTGATCGCTCGCAGCGATTCAATCATGCCGCTGCTTAGTCCGATGGAGACTTGCGGCAAGTCGGTTTTCAATTTCTCAAACGCGCAAGCCGACATCGTATCGCCTTCGACCAGCAACGAAGCGAGTTTCGCGTTTTTGACTTCGCTGATCGTTACCTCGCTGGTCAACTCGCCTGGTTGGCGAATGAATGCGTTTAGCCCCGGACACTCTTCGGCGATCTGTTGTTCGTAGCGAGGGTCGCTGATCAACCAGCAACTGTCGCGAGTGACCATCAGAAAACTATCGTCGCCCGTGAACCCAGTCAGGTAGGTGACGTTGTTCGTGCTCGTGACCAGAAGAGCTTGAGCGTCCGCGTTCGCGATTAAACGCGTCAGCATTTTTCGCCGTTTTCCAAAATCCGACATCAGCAATGAACTCGGTTCGTAGAGTGAAATAGTCATCGGGCGAGCAGAATGATAACATGCATAGCCAGCGTGTTGAACGTGCCACGCAGGGCTCACTCATTTTGCAATCGCCTTGAACGACATGTCTTCGAGAGGTATTCGATCGTGAAAATCGTCAGCAGTCCGCATGAAGCTTACGCGCAGGTCAGTCATTGGCGGCGCGAAGGGTTGCAAGTCGGTTTGATTCCGACGATGGGTGCTTTGCATGAAGGGCATTTGGCATTGGTCCGGCGAAGCGTGAGCGAGTGCGACATTACCGCCGCAACGATCTTCGTAAATCCAACTCAGTTTGCTCCGCATGAGGATTTGTCGCGCTATCCGCGGACGCTCGAAGGGGATCTAGACGGTTTGCGCAACGAAAAATGCGATCTCGTTTTTGTGCCGCAGAACGAAGCGCTGTATCCGAACGGATTTTCAACTTATGTCCAGCCGCCCGCAGTCGCCGAACCGCTCGAAGGAGTCTATCGACCGGGGCATTATCGCGGCGTGTGCACTGTTGTTCTCAAACTGTTCGGGATCTTGCCCGCCACACTCGCTTACTTTGGCCAAAAGGATTACCAGCAGCTTGCCGTCATTCGACGCATGGTCGAAGATTTGAATGTCGGTATTCGCGTTGAAGGTTGTGCTACGGTTCGCGAGCCCGACGGCTTGGCGATGAGTAGCCGGAATCGTTACTTGAGTGCGGATCAACGTCGCACCGCCCTCTGTCTTTGGAATGCCTTAACTCTGGTGCAGCGACTTGTTCAGGACGGAGCGAGCGATGTCGGTAAGCTTGAGTCCGCGATGCACGAGCACTTGTTGACCGCAGGTGCGGACCGGGTGGACTATGCAAGAATCGTAGATCCTGACTCGTTGCAAGATCTTCAAACCCTGAACCAACCCGCGATCGCACTGATCGCCGCTCATGTCGGTTCAACTCGGTTGATCGATAATCTGATGCTAGAATCCGCCAGCCGGTGACTTCAGTGTTTCGTACTCGTACTCAATGAAATGGCACTCGTTCTCGAATGCCAAAGGATCGAGTACGAGTACCGGCTTAGGCCTGAGTACGAGTACGAATACGAGCGCGAGTACGAGTACGAGTGGCATCAGAATTCACTGATGGGTTACCAGCAGCTTGGCAGTCATCTCGCGCAGCAGCGTTGCGGTTCGGAGCAGCTCTTTTGCGCTCTTGACATCACCGCGTTGAAAGAGAATCGCGGCTTCTTCCACTAGACCGAGCGCCGCTTGATTGAGCTTCTCCGTTGATTTCAATCGGAGGCGGACGGAATCGAAGAAATTGTGGCTAAGTTGCTCCGAACTCACGGCGGGCAATTCGTCGCGCATTGCGTCATCCAGCGGCCCTTGGAGATCGTTACCTGATGGCGTCTTTCCATAAAACTCCTTAAAGTCGTCCAACGTTAATAGACCTGGCGCTTGCGATTGCGTGTCAAGCGAAGGGACTTTGGGAAGCGACTCATCCGCGGCAAGTGAGGGCTTGACATCGCCATCCGAAATTGAGTCTGTCTTGTCCGCCGAGCCTTCATTCGACGGTGGGGATGTCGAAAGGTCTTGTTTAATATTGACAGAATCGTCGGGCGAAACCGCAGATGCGTGGCGCGATACAACGCCGCCAAGCACGAGAAGGATATTCAATACAAGCAGGCCGCAACCGACCAAGAACCAATTTGGAATTTTCATGATGTGTCATCCTTGTTAGTTTGCTAAACCGGGACCAAGCAGCGTTTGAACGGCGGGAGCAAGGCGATCGCCACGCACGTGAACCGCCGCAACTTTGCCATCTGCGTCGACCAACATCAAAAACGGAATCGCTGAAACACCAAAGCGTTTTGCAACTTCAGATTTGAAACCCAACGCATCCGGGTCAGCGCTGTGGAAAGTCTTCCATGGGAACGGATTGCTGGTCATGTACTGCTGCAGCGGCTTCAAATCGTCATCCATATTGATGGCGATGACTTCGAAACCTTTTGAGTTGTTCTCGCTGTAGACTTTGCGAATGTTCGGCAATTCGCCTTGGCACTGGAAACACCAAGTTGCCCAGAAATCAATTAAGACAACTTTGCCTTTATAAACTGACCAATCGAGCGGCCGGCCACCCACTTCGACTAAGCCACTGAGATCGATACTTTGGCCGACAACACCCAACCGTCTGCTCTGCGATTCCAGTGCTTCGTTGATTGCGGGTGTGAACGGAGATTCTTGGAGTCCGCCAAGTTGTTGCTTTACATAGTCGCTTAATTCAGTTGCAAATAGCGGCATGCCGCGATACTCGAGATCTGTCGACAAGTTTACGAACTGCAACAAAGTGGTCGCGTTCGGCAATTCGTTGAACAGTCCGCGAGCAGCGGCGAGCAGCATCTGCGGTTGCGTTTCTTTGCCCGTATACACATCCTGAAGCGCGCTGTTGTAGTTCTGGAAAGCTTGACTGTTGGCAACGGCAACACCCCAAGCGGTCATGCTGAGTTGCGGGTCCGCCGCGTCCATGAATTTGCTGACCATCAGTTCGTCGATTTTGTCAGCCGCCTCTTTGAATCCCATTTCATTGAGGACTTGTTGTGACTGCTGCAGCACCATCATCTCGGGGAAGCCGGCATCAGACGGGCGTTGAAACAAACCTTCTAACTCGGCGAGCAGCGCGGCGGGATCGGATGTGTTGCCGTTTTGCAGTTCCTGCAACCGAAACCCCAGCAATACGACTCGACCTTGATGCGCGAGATCCGGATCGTTCGACTGCAGTAATGTGGTCGCGAACTTTTCGAGCTTCTTGGCGGATTCGACATCCTTCAGTCCGCTCATGTGCGATAGCGCGACCAGTTGCGAAATGGTTCCGGCCTTGCGTTGCTCTTCTGTTGCATCGGTTGCTTGAGCCAGTCGTTCGCCCGCTTGCAACTTCATCTGGCCCAATCGCAGTCCGCTGCTGGTGAAAGTGGCTGCGTCAACGATGTTGTTAGAACCCGCGACGATGAGATCGCGCAGTGCGACGTCAACGTCCGCCAAAAACGACATTAACTCGTCGGGCCGATCGGATTTCGGCGGCTGGAGCGTCATGAACGCGCGCTGCATCAAGTCCGCTTGATCGATCACGCGCGCGCTGGCGGGAATATCCGCTTCCGACGACGCACTCGAATCGCTCTGCGCGGCAGTCGATTGATTCATGGAAGTGGCGGAAGTAAGCGCTGAAGCCGAGTCGTTCGCGTGGTTCGGTTCCGAGTTGCCTTGCACAATGTTCTGCGAAACGTCTCGCGATGCGTCTTGCGAGGAACTTTGAAACGGTCCATTGGCAGGGGGCAAGATAGCTCCGGTGCTACCCTCAATCGCATTGCTAGCGGTACCCGAGGCGCTGCTTAGCTTCCGTGGTTTAGCCGAGTCGCAACCGGCAGATAACAGCAGTAGCGTGCACGTGGCCAGCATCGAAATTAAGTAGAGTCTGGAGGTGCTTACCGGCGACATTTCATTTTCCTCAGTGATCGAACGCTACTTCTTTGCAGTAGATTCAGTTGGTTTTTTCGGACGAAGCAGCTTTGTCACCGGCTGGTGCTGCGTCAGCCGCCGGTGGTGGGTCGGCGGGTGTCGGAGCTTCGAAGATCATTTCCATCAAACGATCCAACTCCGCGCCGCGAGCTTCTAGTGAAACAACTGTGCCCTCTTTGTTCAAGAGCAATACCGTCGGTAACGAAGCGACGCCAAACTTCAATTGCAATCGCTTCAGCGGATCTTCAGCATTGTCATGAATCACCGGCCAAGGCAGTTCGGCGGTCGACAGATACTTGTCGAGCGCTTCGCGCGTGTCATCCAAGCTGACTGCAAACACCTCCAATCCTTTCGACTTGTATTTCTCAAAGTGCTTCTTCAATCGGGGAACCTCGCTCAAACACGGTTGGCACCACGAAGCGAAGAAGTCGACAATCACGAACTTGCCAGCGAAGTCGTCGATCTTGATCACTTTGTCGCGAACGTCTTTCGCCTCCAGCTCAAATTTGCTGCCCAGCAAGTCGATGCGACTGATCGAAGACTGCAAATTGATTCGCATCGCTTGCATCTCTTCGCGTTTGTCATCGGTCAGCAACTCGTCGAGCAGAACGTAGATGTCGCGCGCATCTTTCTTGTTCGGATTCAGTTCCAGGTTAGCGGCTGCAAGAGTTGCCATCTGCACGTCTTCGATAGACAATCGCTCGCGTTCTTTGAGCATCTGCTTGAGCTGTTCGACGACTTTCGCGCGAGCTTCTTCGCCGAAGAAAGTGGCCAGTGCCAACGACGCGGACATCGAATCTAACTGAGCTTGTTTGTAGCGAGGTAGTTCCTTGTCTTTCAGCGTGAGCAT
>JBGSJB010000717.1:0-3058 GCA_041742175.1 Pirellulaceae bacterium | reverse complement strand
GAAGCATTCGACGCGCTGACATATCGCTGCTGTTCTTCGATTGCATGGAGTCGATCAGCAAAGTTGATAAACAGTTGGCGCATTACATCGAGCAGAATTTTAAGCCGGTGATTTTCGTCGTCAACAAATGGGACAAAGTGGCCGGCGAAGTGCCGACGGAGCGCTGGGTGCGTTACCTCCGCGAACATTTCCCAACGATGGCCTACGCACCGATCGCTTTCATCACTGGCCAAACCGGCAAGAATATGAAAGCCCTGCTGAATCACGCGCAAATGCTTTTCAAACAAGCGAACACGCGCGTCTCAACGCCAACGATCAACAAACTCGTCAAGGCAGCGCTGCATCATCAACAGCCACCGATGTACAGCAACAAACGTCCGAAGATCTACTTCGCGTCGCAAATCGCGGTGACTCCGCCGACGATTATTATGATGTGCAACAATCCGGCCGGTTTTCCGCCTTCCTATTTGCGTTATCTGCTCGGCGTCTGTCGCGACCATTTGCCGTTCGGCGAAGTGCCCATCAAGTTCTACATGCAAAAGCGCGACAGCGGCTCGCCTAAACCAAAAGGCATGTCGAGCGAAGGTGTCGAAATCGAAGACGACAGCGTTATCAACTCAGTCGACGAAGACGATTTTCTGGACGAGAACGAATTCGAGGATAACGAACTGAGCGACGATGCCATCGGCGAGGATGGCGAGTTTGTGATCGATGAGCACGATCAGAAATTCGAAGACGCTTAGTCGCAGATTTCGTAGCGGGACTCGCCAGAGTTCCGGAATTCGTGCAGATCGCGTCAATCCGCCGGCCGCGCAATTAGTCTTGGGGAACGCTGGCTCTGTCCAGCCCTCGTACCCCCACTCTGCTTAGCGCTGCCCCCCACACCGCGAATTCGACTAAAAATTGCGGCAAACTGGACAGTAGGGCTTCAATCACCGGCTATCTGTTTCAAAATGGTGTTCAAGCCAGCTCCGGGCGAGATTGATTTTCACACTTAGATAAACAGCCGCATGATGTCACTGAATAGTGAAAGCCCCAGCAAATCGAAACGTGTAAGGGACTATCTTACCGAACACCCTCAAGCGCGAAATAAAGATGTTGTCGAAGCGCTGGTCGAATTCGGAGTCACTCCAGCCGACGTTTCAAATGCAAAAACGCACCTGAAGAAACGAGCCTCTCGCCGCCGCAATCGGTCGGTGGTCGTCGGCGTCGTCGAAGATGTAACCGCCGGACCAACCAGCAGCGATGAGCCGCCTGTTGTCGCTCAGATTTCGCTTACGGAGATCGACGCAGCACTCCACTTTGTTCGTCAAGTTGGTTCGATGGAGCGAGCTCGACAACTGCTGGCGATCATCCAGCAGATTCAGCAATTACAGCAGACTGAGCTGCAATTCGTAGTGTGCCACTGGGCTCCGCCAGTGCGAACGAAGTCAACGATCCAGGGCCGACTGAGGACTCACCAATCACTTGTAACCAAAGCGAGAGATGATTTTGCAACTTTCACTGAATCGGTCCACCGTCTTCTTCTGTTCAGCGTTACTTCGGTTGTGCTTGTTCGCCGCGATGATTACCAGCGTGGCGGTCGCCGACGAACGGGCCGATTACATCCGCATGCATTACAGCAAATACGAAGTCCGCATTCCGATGCGCGACGGCGTAAAATTGTTTACTTCGATCTACGTTCCCAACGACGCTAAAGCCGATCGCAGCTATCCGATTCTATTGCTGCGAACGCCTTACACAGTTGGACCGTACGGGGTCGACCAATACAAAAGTGTGTTGGGGCCATCCCCGGAGTTCGAAACAAGCGGTTACATCTTCGCGTTCCAAGACGTGCGCGGACGTTATATGTCAGAAGGCGAGTTCGTGAACATGCGACCGCATATCGAAGGCAAAACGGGCGCTCAGATTGACGAAAGCAGCGACACGTTCGACACAATCGACTGGATGATCAAGAATGTCAAATTCAACAACGGTCGTGTTGGCCAGTGGGGAATTTCCTATCCCGGTTTTTATACATCAGCCGGCGCGATCGATTCGCACCCAGCCCTAAAAGCCGTTTCACCTCAGGCTCCCATTGCGGATTGGTTTTTCGATGACTTTCATCGCAATGGAGCCTTCGTACTGCCGATGGCTTTCAACTTCTTCTCATCTTTTGGCGTATCGCGCCCGGAACCAACGCCGCTTGGCGCGGAACGCTTCAATCATGGCACGAAAGACGGTTACCAATTTTTTCTCGACCTCGGACCGCTGCCGAATGTGAACGACAAGTACTTTAACGGTCGCATTGCATTCTGGAATGAGATGGCAGCGCATCCGAATTACGATTCGTTTTGGCAAGATCGCAATCTTTTACCGCACCTGAAAAACATCACTGCAAGTGTTCTGACGGTCGGCGGGTGGTACGACACCGAAGATCTTTACGGACCGCTGCAAACCTATGCCTCGATTGAGAAATTGAATCCGCGCACGCAGAATCGAATCGTAATGGGCCCTTGGTCCCACGGCGGTTGGAGTGGAGGTGAAGGTTCGAAACTGGGCTCAGCGAACTTTGGATTCCCAACCGCCGCTTGGTTTCGCGAACAAGTGCAGTTGCCGTTCTTTGAGTTTCATCTAAAGGATAAAGGCTCTCTAGGCTTGGCGGAGGCGACTGTATTTGAGACCGGCGCGAACCGTTGGCGCGAGTTTGACGCTTGGCCACCCAAACAAGCGAAACCGCGGAAGCTGAATTTCACCGCCGCCGGCGGACTGTCAGAGCAAGCGTCTGCTCCGCGCACAGCGCGAGCGACCGCAGAAGCCGCCGCTTCATTCGACGAATTCATCAGCGACCCAAGCAAACCGGTTCCCTATACAATGGAAATTACTTCGGCTTGGGCGAAAGAGTACATGACGGAAGACCAACGTTTCGCAGCCTGGAGGCCAGATGTTTTGGTCTACCGAGGTGAAGTGTTGCAACGCGATCTGACAATCGCCGGACCAATCACGGCCGATCTTTGGGTCAGCACGAGCGGCGGCGACGCGGACTGGATCGTCAAAGTGATCGATGAGTTCCCAGGTA
>JBGSJB010000716.1:0-12938 GCA_041742175.1 Pirellulaceae bacterium | reverse complement strand
ACACCCGAAGGTCGCCCAACTCACTTAGTGAGCGATGCGGAACCGATCGTGGAACTGATGGGTTAATCGATCTTGTTCATCACCAACTCAATCGTGCATCGAGCCCCGTGGCTGACTGCAATAATTCTCTTTCTTGCAGTCAGTGAACAGCCCGCACGCGCTCAAGTCCAGTTTGAACGCTTCTTCCCGCCCGCAGTAGCCCGCGGCGCGACCACAAGCATCAAGGCCGAAGGTAAATTCCCGCAGTGGCCAGTCGCAATCGAATGTGATCAATCGGATCTGAAGCTTGAATGCGGTGAAAAGCCCGGCGAGCTTAAGGTGACGGCAGCCGATTCAACTGTCGGAGCCGCCTGGATTCGGTTGCATGACTCCGCCTCAGCTAGTTCGTTGATTCCGTTGCTCATCGAATCTTCAGCGATCACGGCTGAAGCTGAACCGAACGAAGGCTTGAGGCAAGCAACGCCTGCAACTCTCCCGACCACAGCCGTCGGCAGGCTCGAGAAGAACGGCGACGTCGATATGTGGAAAGTGACGCTCCGCGAAGGCGATCAAATGTTCGCGTCGGTCATTGCGCACGAAATGTTGCAATCACCCATGGACGCAGTGCTGCAGTTGGTTGACAGGCGCGGGCTGGTGCTGGCGCAGGCGGAAGATAGCATCGGCCTCGACCCTCAACTGATTTACACTGCCAAACAAGACGGCGACTATTTCGTTCGCGTGTTCAGCTTTCCCGAAACACCCACTGGAACTATCGGCTTCGCTGGCGGCGCAAGCTTTGTTTACGCGCTTCGCCTCGCAACTGGACCACTCCTCGACCACGTTTTCCCACTGCATAAATTCGCCGAGAACAAACTGAGTGCTCAGTCTTACGGCTGGAATCTCCCAGCAGATCTACCGATCCTCACCAAGCCGCAAACAAGCATTTCACCCGAGACCATCTATTCGCCGCAAGCTATCGGTTGGCAGTGGTTGCCTCCCGCGCCAATCATTCAAACCGCCGACCAAATTCTTACTCAGGCGTCGGAACAAACCGTTGCCCCAGAGTCCGCATTCGCCTTGCCGCTCGCTTTTTATGGCCACATTAGCAGCGACAAAGAAGTCGATCGCTTGCGCGTGAAAGCGATTGCAGGCGTTAACTATCGAGTTGAAATTGTCTCGCGTGCCCTCGGCTTTAAGCTCGACTCGGTCTTGCGAGTTCTCAAATCGGACTCACAAACACAACTCGCAAGAAACGATGACGCCGTGCGCAACCAATTCGATGCAGCCGTCGAATTTAAGACTGAACAAGACGAAGAAGTTGTTATTGAGATCTCCGATTTAGCTGATTCGAGCGGCCCGCGACACGCCTACGCCTGCTTCGTCTCAGTAGTGAAGCCACAGTTCATTGCAAACGTCGCCGCCGACCACTTTCAGTTGCAAGTTGGCAAACCGCTCGAAATTCCCATTACAGTCGCTCGACAATCAGGCGATTCGAACCGCATCGAGTTCGATGTAAAATTGCTGCCTCCGGGAGTCACAGTCACTAAAATCATTTCCGAACCCAAAGGTGACACATCGAAAGCGATCAAATTGAACTTAGTTGCTTCGACAGATGCGATGCCCTATCAAGGACCAATTGAAATCATCGCCACCGCTGTCGACGACAAACAAACCCTTATCGCGGAACCGCAACTTGTAACCTTTAGTCTCCGACCACAGATACCCTTATCCAAACTTTGGCTGACCATCGCTAAGTAACAACACCCTCCTTCTCTTAAACAACAAATGAGCCTGAGGCGCTAGCCGATTTACTCCCTTCAATACACTTCAATATTTGTAAATGTTGCTACGACGCAGCAGTTCTCGGCTAGCGCCTCGGGCTCATTCAAAACGAACAACTAGCAACTAGCGCGATTCGTTTCTCGGAAGCTGCACTTCGATCAATGGCGTGGGAAGATGCTCACTGGTCAGCCACACTTGATCGCCGGCTGGTGAAAAACAGATCGCTTCACCTTGTCGCCGCGAGGGTACGGGAAAGAACTTCGTTGCCAATTGCTCCGCCGAAATAGCCCACGGTTTTTCTTGATTGGAAGTTCGATCGATCATGCAGGATGGACCGTAAGTGCAGATTGCGAGTCGTTTCCCATCGCGTGAAATAGCTGCGCCTGTGACCATAGGAATCGAAAGTTGCCCAACCAGCTTCGCTTCAACTTCGACGTCACGCTTGGGATCGGCTGGAATCTCTACCTCATAGAATGCACAGCTTAAATTCTCTTTCGACAGCAGCAGGAACGAATGCCTGATCGGATCATAAGCCAACGATTCACTGTTCACAGCCCCGTGCGGATACTTGACCTTCAACTCAAAGTCCACCTCCGAACTGCGTTTCTTGTCGCCTGCCTTTTTGTTAGGCTCTTTGACCACGTAGATGGACACCGAGGCACGCTTCAGTTGGTTGTCGCCGATGTCACCGATCGCTAACCAGCTCTTTCCGTCGTGTTCGAAAGCACACATATCCTCCCAATCCACGGCTTGCGCTTTCTCGACTTGCAGTTCATAAGTAAGTTTGCCAGTGCGGTCAAACGCAAACAAACGTGGGCCATCGCCGGAGTCGTTGTGTGAGAATAACAAGTCATCCGTTCGCGTCGAGAAAGCCAGCCCGCTACTTTCAGTCAATTCGGGGATAGCGATCTGCACCTGAGCGAGCGCCAACGAATTGATAAGCAGCGTTCCAGCAAGACTGACAATTAAACTTCGAGCAAGTCTTTCCATATCCCGTCCCATCTGTTGCGATTTGGTTACAGCACAAAAAAACCCACCAGAATGCACTTCGTGGTGGGTTGATGAATGTCGGCTTGGATACGTTATGCGTATTCGCGCTCAGTCGTCAATCCAGGTTGCGGTACAGGATACTTTCCATCGGCATCAGCTTTCACTGGCGCTTCGCTATCGAAAGTAAAGCTCTCAATGCCCGGCGCGAATTCGTGTTCGCAATCCATGAAGTCGTCGAAGGTAACAACTTGACCAGTGTGCGCCGCCATACGACCCATCGAAGTCACCGCGCTGGCCATCACGCCGCGCTTTACTTCGTTGTAAGGTTTATCTTCACGGATAGCAGCAATCAAGTGATTCCATTCCAACTGATACGGGTTCTTCTCATCGGCTGGATACTCCCAGGTGATGTCGCTGGGCGTGTACTTCTGGCCCTTGTAGATCTTGCACTTAGCTGGCGTATGAGCGGCTGCTGATATCGTTGCTGCTGCCTTCGAACCATGAACGTAAGACGCAAATTCGTTGTGACAACCCGGTTGAGTGCGACCATTGAGGAACAGTTTCGTTCCGTCAGCGAACGTGTACTCAACGGCGTAGGAATCGAAGTTCTGATCGACCATCTCACCACGATAATGACGTCCGCCCGATCCCTTCGCTTCAACTGGCCAATCGTCCTTCATCCAGCAACATTCGTCGATGTTATGAATCAGGAAGTCGCTGTAACCGCCGCCGCTTGCCCACAGGAATCCATGGAAACGATTGATTTGATACATCAGTTCAGACATGTCCTTCGGCTTCGGTCCCGTAGCCGCTGAACCGGTTGGACCAGCCATGCGATAAGCTCGCAACATCAGAATGTCACCGATCGCGCCATCTTTGATTCGCTTGTACAGCTCTTCGCGCGTCTCGCAGTGTCGACACATCAGCCCAACGCCGACCTTCAAATTCTTCTTTACTGAAAGCTCACCCAACTCCAGCATTCGCTTGCTGGTCGGCGCGTCGACTGTAACCGGCTTTTCCATGAAGACATTCAAACCGCGCTCGATGGCATACTTGAACATCACCCAACGAAACGCTGGCGGCGTTGAAAGTACGACGATGTCGCCCGGTTTCAAACAATCCATCGCTTGCTTGTAGCCATCGAAAGCGATAAAGCGACGTTCCGGCGGAACATCCATCTTTTCCTTGAACGATTGCTCCAGTTGGTTGTAACTGGCGCTCATCTTGTTTTCAAAGACGTCTGCCATCGCGACCAATTTCAGGTTGCCTTCGGGAACGGACAACGCATTCGAAGCGGCTCCAGTACCGCGACCGCCACACCCAACCAAAGCAACTTGAATGGTGTTGTTCTCGGCAGCATGCACAGTCATCGGGCGACTCGCTAACGTTGTCGCTGCGGCAGTGATGATGCCGCCGGTCTTCACAAAGTTGCGACGCGACGCGATAGGTAAGGAATCAGTCATTCAAAAACTCCGGTGGGTAAAAAACAGGTAGGTTATTAGATGTCCTCTTGCGACGTTTAAGCAACGTCGCGTCGATCAGCCTTGAATCACAACTTATTCTTCTTTCACGCCGACGCGTTCAACCTGAATTGGCTCAGACTTTTCCCAGTGATTCTCTTTCTCTTCCTCTGTCGGTTCCTTCAACGGTCGGACAATGCGGAATCCAACATGCAATGCGTCCGTAAGATACCAAATGCTTACGGGCGATTGCGGGTCTTGTGCTATCCAGTCTTCCGTCGATCCCTCGCGGGCAGCGCTCCGCAGGTCGGCTGGGTCTTTGTCCCAACCACCGCCGCGAACGACGCGAGGATAAAGCGTTTTCGGTACGGCGAGCGGGTCTTTTACAGTACCAGCGATCTCGCCGTAACCGTCTTCATCGTGTTGATCGAGCACCCACTCGGCGACATTGCCATGCATGTCGTACAGCCCCCAAGGATTCGGTTTCTTCTTGGCGACTTTCTTGTAGTTGGAGTCTGTGTTCTCGGAGTACCAAGCGTATTCGTCGAGCTGCGCGGGGTCGTCGCCAAACGAATAAGCGGTTGTCGTTCCCGCGCGGCATGCATACTCCCATTCAGCCTCAGTTGGCAAACGATAGTAGCGCCCCGTTTTCGCACTCAGCCACTTGCAGAACGTGCGCGCGGAGTGCTGCGTCATACAGATCGCTGGGAAACCGCGTTTACCCATACCGAAAGTCATGTCGGTATAAGGCTTCGTCGGCTGACTAACTTGATACTTGTCGGCCAGTGCGTCGCGGGGTGAAAGTTGCAAGTTCAGTACGCCACGGCGATAAACATCCAGGTCCGAAGCCCACACGTCATACGAGTTCCACGTAATCTCCGTTTTGCTCATCCAGAACGGCGAGATCTCGACTTCGTGCTGCGGACCCTCGTCCTCACGTCGACCTTCTTCACTCTCCGGACTGCCCATCAGGAACTTGCCACTCGGAATCGGCACCATATCGATGGTTGCATCCGTTTGTTCAATGATCTCGGTGTACGGCTTCATCTCCGCTTCTGCCGCTGCCTCGCTATCTTTCACTTCGACAGGCGGCAGTTTGTCATCGGCCTGAACGGAGTAACAAAGCAGTGGTGTACAACAGAACACCAACGCCAGAACGTTCATCCGCACCGCGAAGCAATTCCTCAAACTGAACATGAAACACCTAAAATTACCCGTGGAAACTTACAAGCGACCTGCAATATCGACCATCACAGTATAGTCAAAGCTCGAACGAATTAGTCCCAAGCATTAAGAATCCTAACACTGAGTTGGCCACCGGGAAGTAGCCAGCACTCAGAGTTCTCGCTCAGAGTTCTCGCTCAACTAGACGCCGACCGACACGAATCAACTCGAATCAACTCGGTGAAGCGGCGTCTGTTTTCAACTCAACTTCCGCTTTAGCCTGCAGCGCGTTAAGCGCCTTAACGATTTGATGATCGTCTCGCGGCGATACGAACTTCAAGTCGACGAGCACTTTTTCGCCAGCTGCAACGCACAACACCGCCGGACCAAACTCGCCACTCTGTAGAACATGCATCAAGTTCGATGCACTCTTGCGGGGCGTCAATTGGATCGCCACGCTCTCAGTCGTGTAGCGATTCCAAGGCGATGCTCCCAGCGGATTGACGCGATCGATGATCTCCGTTGCAGTCACATGTTCACTGTCGGAGATCTGAATCGCAAGTCGTTTCGCGCGATCTTTCAAGTTCAAGATGTTCACGCACAGCAGGTCGACGACACTTGTGTCCAGCGGTGACGCGAGTGCAGCGCGCTCGAACGCGGCGCTAGCGCCCGCAAGCACTGCGCCCCTCAATAACACTCCCTGATCCGCCACGGCTCCGCGAAGCAATTGAATTAGTTTCCCCCTACCAGCGACACACGCTCCAGCCGGGCCACCCAAGAGCCCGTCAACGGGCAATACGACAAGGCTCGCGCCGGACTCTAAACGTTGCCTTGCAACAGGGAACGGAACGACCGCGGTCAGATCGCCAGCTTCGCAAACTCCATCGACCAGGACCTCGATGACGACAGCACCACTTGCGCTAGCAACCTGTAACGCCGCTTCGCGCTGCGCGACAGCATCGGCATCGACAAGACCGTTGGGGCTGACCAGCAGTATCGCATGCTCGCTCGATGTAATTACCCTCGCCCAATCATCCGCGGCCGCACCATTGGTCGCTCCAACTTCATGAACGTTGTCGCCTAGAAACTGAAGCATGCCGCCGATGTCGCCAAAGCCGGGAATGCGTACAGTATCAGCACGGGAGATCGCACATTTCTGAAAATGCCTGACAATTAACTGCAGCGCGCTCGCAAGACAATTCGTAAACAGGGCTTCCTCAGCATGCAAAACTTTTGTTGCCGCATGTTGAGCAGATTCGCCCAGACGCCCCGAGTGATGGAAACTAACCGCTTGCACGCTACATGCTTCAGCCACCGTCGGCGCCATCGGGAATCCTTGCCATTCAGCCCGCGCGAGCTCGCCCGTTGCATTGATCAAAGATGGACTGGCATGCACAGGATTGACCAAGCGATTCGCGAGATTGCCGACCCAATCGCGAGCCTGTTCCCACGCTTCTTGCACTTGTTCTACAGGACTCGAATCTTTGAAGCCAACGCGATTAAGAGCGTCGCGAACAACACCCGACAGTCCAGGCTGATTCAAGACGTCCAGAATTTTTCCAAGTGCCGCGGGTGGTAAGAGGTCTTCGAATTTGCTCGGTATTTTGACCATTTTTATGTACTTCAATGCTTAGTTGTTAATTGGCTCAATGGCGCTCAGGCCCACAAGCTGGATACCGCAGATTGAATCGTCGGACTGTAGCGGCTATTCCGATTATAGCGACCGTTTAGCGTTGACTATACGCCGCCACAAACCCAACCATCGCGAACATCGCGAATGTTAGACCTAAGCTTGCGCAAGTGGCTTTTCGCTTGCCACAGTTTTTATAAACTCGTTCGCGTTGGTCTAAACGAACATGAACAGCATCTCGATCCGTCAACATCACTCGCTATTCGGCGTCCTGCAACGTGTTAGCGACGTTGTTTTAATTGGCGCGTCGCTGTACCTCAGTCAATGGTTAGTGCAGCAGCCGTTCAATTACCGCACACCCAACGCGATCCTCGCTGCAGGGTTAATATTCGTACTCAGCGGCGAAGTGCTGGGCATCTACCGCAAAGATCGCTGCAATACGCCCTCACGCGAGTTGCTAAGCGTGATCGTCAACTGGGTCATCAGTCTGTCGATCCTCGCCTGCGTTTCGTTCTTTACTCGACAAGGAACCGACTTCGCGCGCGGCAGTATGCTCGCCTGGATCGTTCTTGGCGGATCGAGCATCTGTCTCGCGCGAATGTTCATTCGTGTGGCAGCGGACAGTCTGCACAACAGTGGTTGGGCAGTTAACAAGTGCGCTATCGTCGGCGCTAATACTCTCGGTATGCAATTGCTCGAGAACATCAGAAACAACCCAAGTTCCGGTCTGCAGCTCATCGGCTTCTTTGATGATCGCTGCCAACAACGCAACAGCGAAATACTTGAATCCCAAAACTACACCGTACGCAAACTCGACGAACTAGTTGCTAAAGTTCAAGCGGGCGAAGTAACCACAGTTTTCATTACGTTGCCGATGCGAGCTGAAAGTCGCATTCGCTGGATTCTCGAAAAGTTGGCCGACACAACTGCGAACGTTTACATCGTTCCCGACTTTTTCGTCTTCGAACTGCTGCATTCGCGCTGGAGTTCCGTCGGCGGACTGCCAGCAGTCAGCGTTTTCGAAACGCCGCTCTACGGTGTCGATGGTTGGTCGAAACGCGTCTTTGACTTCAGCGCTGCTTTGTTCGGCATCCTGTTGATTTCGCCGCTCATGCTTCTCTGCGCAGTGATGGTCAAACTGACTTCGCGTGGGCCCATTATCTTTCGTCAAAAGCGTTACGGACTCGACGGCAAGGAACTTTGGGTTTGGAAATTCCGGTCCATGCGCACCTGTGAAAACGGCACTGTTGTACGTCAAGCCACGAAAAGCGATCCGCGCCTTACACCGATCGGCAGCTTCTTGCGAAGATCTTCGCTCGACGAGTTGCCTCAGTTGTTCAATGTATTGGAAGGAACGATGTCGCTCGTAGGCCCGCGACCGCACGCTACTGCTCACAACGAACATTATCGAAAACTAATCAAGGGCTACATGCTGCGCCACAAAGTCAAGCCAGGCATCACAGGGCTAGCACAGGTCGAAGGCTTTCGCGGCGAAACGGATACACTCGACAAGATGCAAAAGCGCGTCGACTTCGATCATCGCTACATCCGCGAATGGTCGCTGTGGTTGGATGTAAAGATTCTGCTTCGCACTTTCGGCGTTGTCTTACAGCAAAAGAACGCGTACTGAAACGTGCTGGATTAGCAAGCACTCAGTCTTCTAAATTGCCATCGCGACTATAGTGCGTTAGAATTTTGCAAGATCCAGCAGCGTGCGGCAGCGATATGCAGCAACTTGGCATGCTCGGTTGGCCAACCTATCGCGCGAGACATTAAGCAAACCTGTTTTGGTAACTTTATGTATGTTCAGTATGCGGTCGCAATCATCCCAGTTGCGATCTATTTCATCCTAATCGGTGTCCTACGCCTACGTACGCGCCCGTTGGTGACGAGCGGTTGGCGTGACACGCTCACACTGGGAATCGCCTCTGCTGGTCTAGTCGCGGTAGGGCCAATGCAGTTGTTCACGCCGCCACAAGCCGTTGAACGTTGGCACGAGTGGGTCTGGGTGATGCTGCTGAGTTTATATGCGTTGGGACTAACTTTGGTATTGCTGAGTGGCAAACCGCGACTGATCGCCTACGGTCTCAATCACCTTCAATTCCGCGAAGTGCTGTTTCAGTCGGCGAAGCTGATCGACGATCAGACGCACTGGTCGGCCAATGTGCTGTCAATGCCAAATAGCGAAATGCAGCTTGCGCTCGAGGGCACTGGTTCGTCGCGCGTGCAACAAGCGACTCATGTCGGGCATCTTCAAAATCTCGAGCACTGGATGAAATTGGAACGTGAGTTCGTAAAGATCGGCGGTCGCACTACCTGCCCAAGCTCAATCGCGGGCTTGCCTTTACTCTTTATCGGTTCCGCGTTGTTGCTCTCAAGCATCATTCCGCTGATTCAAGATCCTGCGGGAGCACTGGCACAACTCCAGAATTTTCTTGATCGCTAACGCCGCCCGCTTCGCCTTTTTCAGCCGCGCGAGTCAGTCGATCCAGCAGCGCTGCGCCAACGCCTTCGGACTCAGGTCGCTGGCAAAACAGATGCTGAATCCCAGCTCGGTCAACTGTACGCATGAACTCATAGAACTCATGCGCATACTCGTTGACATCCTCGAATCTTCGGTAAACGCCGAGATAACTGAACAGCTTTGATTCGTCGAGCCCACAGTATGCGCAGTTCGCCAAGTGCTGCTCCAGCTCTTCCGCTGACCTGTAACCCACCTTCATGTGCTGGTCGGCTTCAACTGAATTTGCAACAACATGCACCGAAGCGTTGGGGCGGTAGTGTGGATGTCGCAACCCTGGCGAGTTCGCGTTAGGATCGGCTGCGATCGAGGGTAAATAGGCAAGCACCTGCGGTACGACACTCTGCAATGCAGCCAAGTTGATGGAGCCCGGCCGCAGTACCCGCGGCGGATCAACGACGCAGTCCACAACAGTCGACTCGATTCCTATTTCACAGGTCGAACCGCGGAGCACTGCGTCTATCCTGCCATCGAGATCTTCAAGAACCGTTTGCCATGTCGTCGCGCTGGGCCGCCCGGATCGATTGGCACTCGGCGCTGCAATTGGAACGCCGGCCAGCGCAAGCAGCTCGCGCGCCTGCGGATGTCCCGGAATCCTCACTCCAACTGTGTTCAAACCAGCGGTGACAGCCCACGCAATGGAATCATGTTTTGGTACAACAACCGTTAAGGGACCAGGCGAAAACCTTCGCAAAAGTCGATCTGCAACAGTCGGCATCGCACTAGCTACCATCGGCCATTGATCAACATCCGCAATGTGGACGATCAACGGATTGTCGCTCGGCCTGCCTTTCGCTTCATACAACTTGCTAAGTGCCCTTTCGTTTGTTGCATCTACGCCCAACCCAAACACGGTTTCGGTTGCGAAAGCCACAATTCCGCCTCGACGCAACAATTCAGCCGCTTCGTGAACATCATCCAGCACTCTCGTATTCAATTCCGTCATTGCGTATTCGCCGCTATCGCCAGCAATTCTTCGCTCAGCTGACTGGAGGTTATGTTGATAGAATCGATGCGGTCGGGATTCACAAACACGCGCACGCGTTTCACAAAGTTATCGAACTGGTTTGTCGCTAACGAACTGACCACCGGCGACAACTTACCCAGCGGCATGAACTGCATCGCCTTTGGCGAATCCGAAGTGGTTCGCTGTCTTACGCCCAGATCGAATTGCACTTCTAATTTCACGGGAGGAGCATCGATTAGCACATCCGTTGCTAAGATCGGTTGTGAAGCGTAACGGCCTAACCGCTTGGCAAGCTCTTCTGCGCAAGCGACCAGATCGGTGTAGGGTCGTCGCGCGAGCGACTTATGAACGGCCGCGTTCTCAGCAAAATTGAATTGCGCTAGACGCTTATAAAGTCTTCGGTGCTTGCCGAACAAGCCCTCAGCAATCGCACGAAGTTGCGAGCTATCGCGTGTGCGATGCAAAAGATCTTCCATGAAATCGGCTTCGGATTGCGGTAGCCAAGTTGTTGGTGTAAAGCTTTCCGCCGACTCGGTCGAACGTGCCCGTCGAGCCACTTCGAAAACGACACGTTGCAACATCGCCGTTGCACTTCGAACTGCATGGTGCCAGTAAACTTCGCTGAACATCACGTACCGCGCGAACACCATCATCTCCGCAGCCGTCTTGCCTTTTTCCGTGATCGCAATCCGCTCAGCATTTTCACCGGCACAGAGACTGTTTATCAAGCGACCAACATCAAAGTTGCGGCCGTATGGAACGCCAGCATGCAAACTGTCGCGCTGCAAATAATCCATCTTGTCGACATCGATCGGTCCGCTTAACAAACTCTGCAACAACGTCCGCTTCGAATGCTTGGGCGGTGCCAGGAAATCAGCGACCTGCTCAGACTTGACCTGCCATAACTCGCGCAGAATTCGGTCAAGCTCTCCGTTGCATAACAATTGCCGTGCAAGCTGCTCGTGCCGTGGCATCCAATCTAACTGCATATCTTCTAACGGGTGGCAGAAGGGCCAATGCCCGATATCGTGAACTAACGCAGCGATTAAGAACACTTTGGCTTCGCATTCGTCGAATGTCAATTCGAACTGAGGCGCACGACTTAACTGCGTGAGCACCTGCACAGCCAAGCGATAAACGCCCAAGCTGTGCTCCATGCGAGAATGCGTCGCTCCAGGATAAACCAGGCTAACCAATCCCAGCTGCGAGATGCGAGTCAGCCTCCGCATCGCTGCTGAGTCAAGAATCGCTTTGACGCGAGCTGTAACAGGCACATCGAGTTCCGCCGGAATTCGAATCCATTGCACAGTGTGCTGCAAATTCAACTCAGGCAGATTTAACATCGATAATCCGATTGCGAAGTCGACGAAGAATGCAGTTTATGAAGTGCTCGCTGGCTAGCCTTGGCGGTACATGCGGTCGAGTGCCGCTGCAAACCGAACTGACGATTTCTCATCGTAACCGAAGTAAAGCGACGGTTCGATAAGCTCGATTTCGATAACCGCCATTTCACCATCAGCCAAATACACGAAGTCGACGCGTGCATAAAGCAATTCCATTTCAATGGCCCTAAGCAGACTTTCGGCTGCGTCGAGCATCTTACGGTCGGCGTGGCATAATGCGATGATGCCGCCATGTTCTTCCTGCACTCTAAAATCGCCATCCGCTGGTAACTTCGAAATGGCGTGGCTAAATTCTCCACCAAAATAGAACAGCGAATACTCGCCGCGCGCGATAATCGATTTCAAAAACGGCTGAACCATCACTGGTCGTTTGCGAAACACGTGGAGCGCTGTCGCAACGTTGCCCGCTGAATCATCGACTCGAATTCGAAACGTGTCGATGGCGCCTGCACCAACCGTCGGCTTGATGACGATCTCCGGCACCGAAAACTGTTCAAACGCACTCGCAATATCATTTACGCTCAGTTCGTCCAGCCACAAGGTTGGCACCACCGCCACGCCTCGCCCCCCCAGCTCGCGCAAGTAGGTCTTCTCCAAGTTCCAGCGAACGACCTTCAACGGATTGGCGAGTTGAGCGCCTGATGCATCGATTTGTTCAAGTACTTCGACGAATTTGTCAGGGTGATTGAAGTAATCCCAAGGTGAACGAATAACAACTAAGTCGAAGTCGCTCCACGATCGATCGCTTTGCCTCCATGGAACCTCGTCGACTGACCATCCAAGCTTTGCTAACGGCTCATAGGTGAGAGAGTCTGAACAGTAAAAGCCTGCTAGACTCTCGATCGTCAAGTAAGCGCAGCGGTGTGGGCGGTTCATCAAGTGTCGGATAGCGTCGGCGGAGTTGGAGTCGTACAGCTCTATGAACATGGCATAGTAACTCGAGCCGTCGATTGCACAACAGCCATCAGGCCGATAGTGGTGACAAAAAGTGCGGACGGAAAGTGCAAAAGCAAACCGCCCAGTCGATTGACTGGGCGGTTTT
>JBGSJB010000715.1:0-2608 GCA_041742175.1 Pirellulaceae bacterium | reverse complement strand
CTGAAGTTGAGTTTTACTGAAAATCGAATAAGAAATGGCAGTATGCAACGCGAGCCTCTAAATCGAAAGGGGGCGCCGATACGCATTTGCGAGATCTATGCCAGCGACCAGGGCGAAGGGTTGCTGACCGGGACGCCGAGTGTGTTTGTGCGAACGAGCGGATGCAATTTGCGCTGCTGGTTTTGCGACACGCCCTTTGCGTCCTGGCAGCCTGAGGGACCGCACTTGTCGGTGGATGAAGTTTTGGAGAAAACGCTCGCGCTGGAGCTGCGGCACATCGTCATCACGGGAGGCGAGCCGATGATTCATCGCTCGCTGATTGAACTGTGTCGGCGGCTGCACGACGCTGGAAAGCATCTCACCATCGAGACCGCAGGGACTGTTGATCTCGAGTTGGAGTGCGATTTGATCTCGATCAGTCCCAAACTTAGCAGCTCGGCGCCCGATGCGCGAACGGCGGGGAGCTGGCACGAGGTTCATCAATCGCGACGCGACCGGATCGAGGTCGTAAGGCGATTGATGGAGCGCCATGAATTTCAGTTGAAGTTTGTGGTCGATAGCGTTGACGATGCGGAAGAGGTGCTGCATTACTTGCGAAGCTTACAGGCGGATTGGAAAGAGATTGACCGTAGTCGCATATTGTTGATGCCGCAAGGCACCGACGCGATGACGCTATTGCGACACGAGGCGTGGATGTTAGATTGGTGCGTCTCGCAAGGTTTCCAATATTGTCCGCGCTCGCACATTCTTTGGTACGGAAATCGTCGCGGTACATGACCGTAAATACCGCCGCGAGATTATGCATCCGATTCTTGCAATGTTTGATTCTTGCGAAGTTGAAACAATCGTTAGAACCCTTGCGTTCGGCACGTTATGATAGTCGGGGCGAAACAAGTGGCTTGGGGCGATTGGGGTAACCAATTACGAATGTAATAGCGAACCGCCTCGCGGTGGTTAGAAAAAACACCGTAGGCTTGGCTAATTAGTAGTTATCTGAGATGTTTTGGTTAGTCTGAATCAACTGGGCAAATTGTTTTGTTTGCGTTGAGCGAGTTCTGTGGAGTCTTCAAATGTACGTTAACGAGTCGCAAGACTTTTTGACTGTTAGCAGAGTGCTTGCGGCGTTACGCCGTCGCTGGCTGTCGATCGCTTTCTTTTCGCTGTTGGGTACTGTTGCGGCGGTTGCATTGCTGCTGTCGTTGCCGAGCATTTATCAATCGGAGAGCATGCTGTACATCAAGATTGGCCGCGGAACGGTAGCGATCGATCCGGCGACCAGTGCTTCCGGCGCGCATATTTCTTTGATGGACAGTCGTCAAACGGAAATCAATTCAGTTAAGGAAATGTTGACATCGCGCATTGTCGTGGAGCGGGCGGTGATGGCGGTTGGAGTTGATCGAGTTATGGAGAAACAGCCTTGGTATGAATCCGCGATGAAGTCGGTCCGGGGTTGGGTAGCAGATACGACGGATCAAGTGATTGCATCGGTCACGGGTAAATCGATTGAAGATCTTAAGAAAAAGTATGACGGACTAAGTTCAAGCGAGGTAGAAAATCTAGAGGCACTTGAGGAAGCGGTGGAGCGTGTTAGCGATACGTTTTTCGTTAAGTCGACTAAGGACAGTTACACCTTGCAGTTAACATGTCGCGCCTACTCGCCAGTTCTTGCACGCGATCTCTGCCAAGCGGTGGTGGACGAGTATCGAAAAGTTCACGTTGAAGCCCACAGTGTTCGCGGCTCATTGCAGTTCTTTGAACAGCAGTACAACGAATCCAAAGATCGCTTAATGGCACTTGAGAACGAACTGCGCGACACCAAGAACCGCACGCAAATGATGACGATACCCGGCAAGCAGGAATTGGTTCTGGCGGAAATCAAGCAACTGCAAACGGACTTGTTGAAAGTCTCCAGCGAAGTTTCAGCCGCGCGGGCGCGGGACGCGGAATTGATCGCCAAGGCTGCATTGATGCCGGAGCGCATCAAGATGGATCAGACCGTCGGCGTGGCTAATGATGCGAGCGACAAGATGCGAAATCAATTGTTCGAGCTCGAGATGCTCGAGAAGGACCTTACTAATCGTTACACCAGAGAGCATCCGTTGGTTGTGCAGGTGCGCGAAAAGTTGGTTTCTGCGAAGAGTATCTACAACGCTCAAGCTAACGAACGAACGTTGGTCAACGAGAATATCAATCCGAATCGCCAGGCGTTGGAGCTGGATCGATTCCGCAATCTCTCTACTCTGGAGGGACTCAAGGCGCAGCAGGAAGATTTGACTGCGAAGATCGAAGCGGCACAGGAGAAAGCTGAGAAAGTAAACGGCGACGAAGTGCTGCTGAATTCGTTGGAGCGTCAGGTTCAATTGGCTCGGGCGGATGTGATGAACTACGGGCACAAGCAGGAGGAGGCTCGCTTGCTCGATCGACTCGACTCAGCCAACTTGACCGACGTCAGTTTGCCACAGCCGCCGTCGTTGGTGTTGGAAAAAGCTGGACCGAAGCGATTGTTATTGACGCTGGCCAGTGCGTTCTGCTGTACCCTAGCAAGTTCGGCTTTAGCCTTGTTCTTTGACCTGCGACGTGACGAATTGAATGCTGAGCGTGCGTTGGA
>JBGSJB010000714.1:0-1817 GCA_041742175.1 Pirellulaceae bacterium | reverse complement strand
GATTTTGGCAAGCTGCTCCAACGCGGATCGAGTCCCACGCAAACCGTCGAGCGTTTTGACTGAACGGCTTGGCAAAGTCGGTCACCAAAAGTCATTGAACGAATCTTATTCTTGAGTTGTCATTGCCAATGCAAGCGACCTTGAGCACAACTACGCAATCAAATTTGCGTCGAAGTGAGCGCGCAAACAAGTTAGCGCTTCTTGCCCGCCCGCGCTATCGATCACCACGTTCACTCGCAATTCGCTGGTGTTGATCATCTCGACATTAATGCCCGCCTTCGCCAGCACTTCGAACATGCCGATCGCAACGCTCGTGTGACTGCGGAGACCGATGCCGCTGACCGACAGCTTCGCAATCTCCTTGCTGCTTTGAATGCGACGAACTTTGAAACGCGTCTTCAGTTCTTCGCCGACTTTCAAACACGCATCGTATTGCGCGCGAGGAATCGTCAAACTGATGCTGGTGTCGCCTTGATAACCATCGTAGCTTTGCACAATCATGTCGACAAAAATTCCTGCCGCGGCAATCGCATCGAACACATTCGCAGCCAATCCAGGCGAATCAGGAACACCGACCAGCGTCATGCGAGCTTGATCGTCCGTCAGCGCAATCTCGCTCAGCGACAGTTGCTCCATGTCAGCCATTCGCAGGTCGGCAACCAGTTTGTTGACATCAGTCTGAGTGCTCTTTCGCTCCGGCAACGCTCGCCAATCCGCCGCATCAGCCGGGCGCCGAAACAGTTGAAACGCTTGATGCACCGCTCGCAACGCAGCTAACGATTCAGCTCGCGAGACCAACACGGAAATCTTGATTTCGCTGGTCGTAATCATCTGGATGTTGATACCCGCGTCGGCGATCGCGCGAAACATCTGCTGCGCGACACCGGTCTGCTTCGCCATCCCAAGCCCGACCGCGGAGATTTTCGAAACCTGATCATCGTGCGTGAATCCGGTCGCACCCACAATCTCCGCCGCTTGCTTGACGGCTTTAATCGCCGCAGCCAGTTCCTCTTTAGGCACCGTAAAGGAAATGTCAGCGCGATTCTCTTGACCGACGTTCTGCACAATCATATCGACCGTGATCTTGCGATCAGCCAGCCGCTTGAAAATCTCATAACTGGTGCCAGGAGTATCGGGCACACCTTGAATAGTGATGCGAGCTTCGTCACGCGTCATCGCTGCGCCACAAACCGCTGCGCTCGGAGACTCGCTTTCACTGACGATCAGCGTTCCGCGCGTATCGCTAAAGCTGCTGCGAACATGAATCGGCACATCGTATTTCTTCGCGAATTCAATCGAACGATTGTGCATTACGCCTGCGCCAAGACTAGCTAGTTCAAGCATCTCGTCGTAACCGATGCGCGACATCTGACGAGCTTCGGGAAGCTGTCGCGGGTCGGTCGTATAAACGCCGTCGACGTCGGTATGAATTTCACACGCGTCCGCATCCAGCACTGCCGCCAGCGCGACCGCCGTCGTATCACTGCCGCCGCGACCGAGTGTTGTAATATTGAAGTCTTCATCGATGCCTTGAAAACCAGCGGCGATCACAATGTTGTTCTCCGAGAGCAACTTGCGAATCCGGTCGGCTGATATCTTGCGAATCCGCGCTTTGGTAAACGAGCTATCGGTTTGAATGCCGATCTGCGCGCCGGTAAGACTGACCGCTTTGTAGCCGAGCGCATGCACAGCCATGGCCATCAGCGCGACGCTCACCTGCTCGCCCGTCGAAAGCAGCATGTCCATTTCGCGAGCCGGTGGAGTGTCGTTGACTTGATGCGCCAAGTCGATGAGCAAGTCGGTGTTGTGGCCCATCG
>JBGSJB010000713.1:0-6511 GCA_041742175.1 Pirellulaceae bacterium | reverse complement strand
AAGAATCCATTGGTGACCAGCATCAGTTCACTGTCGTACCAGTGTTGTCGCGCTAGTTGAATGTGCTCCAAGATCGCAGGATTGAGCAACGGCTCACCGCCGAGCAATGCGAATCGCGTCGGATTAAGTCGATGGGACCATTGCAAGTACTCGGACTCTGCGTCGGCGAGCGTCGGCAACTTGCCGGCCAAGTGGAAATTGCTGTAGTGGCTGCACTGCTGACAGGACAAATTGCAACCATGAGCAACGTGGTACTCAAGTGCGCGCAAGCTGAAGCGTTGCATCGTCGCCCTCCTTTACACGAAGTTTGAAGCGACGAGCATTCACGCCAAGACGGATGAGAAATCGAGTAAGCACCAAGTGAAATGAAAACGTTTCATCCAAGCTCGTCAGTCTCTCGTCGTAAACCGTCAGCTCATCGGACCACGTTCCTGAAATGAGCAGCTTCGGATAAACAGCCAAAAGGTTCGCCGCGAGATCTGGTCGAAATACGGAGCCAATGTCGTAGCTCGCTGGCGGATCGTCTTTCCACTCGTTTATCAGTTCGATCGATTGACTGTTGGCAGGAAAAGGCAACTCTGGTGGTTTGCTTCGCTGCAATAACGACAACTGTGGCGGCGATTAGGTAAACGAATCGAGTGCGAATCAATCGATAAGTGTTTTCTATTTAGGTTGAGCTGGCGGACATTCCTTCGAACGCTTGGCATTCAGTTCAATGTAATGCAGCCACGGCGTTGGCACATTGTCTTCATAGAAAATCGCTTCGACAGGGCACTCATGAATACAGGCTTCACAGTCGACGCATTCATCGGGATGAATGTAGACCATACCAGCATCCTCATAAAAGCAATCACATGGGCAAACCTTCAAGCAAGCCTTGTCTTTGCAGCCTTTGCAAGGTTCAGTTACGACCATCGTCATATTGGAGATCCTCAGGTTAGAATTGTGGAAAACAGAGTAGGTATCGAAGGAGGTGAGAATCTGGACGACAAAGCGGACATCAAAATTCAAAAAATTTCGGATTCGAATCTGACGAACCGAGCCAGCTGTGAACTCGTCGAAATGTGGCGGTCGGGTTCACGGGATGCTGCCCGCGTGCTTTTGGCTCGGTACGAAGTCCGTTTGATTGCGTTGGTTACGTCTCGACTCAATCGCAAGTATCGAGACGGCATTGCTCCCGAAGATGTGGTTCAGTCTGCTTTGGGCAGCTTCTTCCGAGTCTCAAAAGCAGGTACCAACGCATCCATCAAGCTCGAAAGCACTGCGTCCGCATGGAACATCCTGGCGACATTCGTTCGCAGAAAACTGGCGAGGGCACTGGAACGCGAGACTGCTTTCAAACGCGGTGGCGGACGGACCAGAATATCGCTTGATGATTTTGAGACCGATCTAAGCACGAACCCTTCCGTAATCGAAGCCAATGAATTGTTGGATGAGATCCATTCAATGCTAAATTCGGATCATTCGCGACTTCTCGAACTTCTCTTGGAGAACAAGACTCAAAGGGAAATTGCGGAACAGCTAGGAGTCGACGAGCGGACGATCCGCCGGCGCATCAAATCGATGCAAGACATCGTCAAAGGGCAACTGGCTTCTGTCGATGAACGAAATGGGGCATCACTCGATTCGACAATTGAGAACATCAATCTTCCCAACATCAGTTACCGACAGTTTGTACTTGGGAAGCTCGTTGGAAGTGGGGCACTCGGAAAAGTCTATCGAGCAAGATTGCAGTCCGATGGTCAGGTCGTCGCTGTGAAGTTCATGCACCGACATTTATGGACCGACCCAGCTAGCAGACTCTCGTTTCTGCGAGAAATTGACCACGCATCGAAGATCAACCACAGCGGCGTTGTAAAGTATCTCGGCTGGGGACAGTCGCCACATGGTGGCCCTTATCTTGTCTGTGAGTATGTCGATGGCCAGCCCCTCACCCACGTCAAGCCAAACGACTCAGAGACCTCAGTGCAATGGCTAGCTCAGATCTGCCAGGCCGTTGCAGCCGCACATCAAGCCGGAGTCGTGCACGGAGACTTAACTCCCAACAACATTCTGCTTGATCACAACGGACGAATCGTCGTTACCGATTTCGGTTTCGCAACCTACTCGCAAAAACCAACAACAGATGATGCTGCATTTGAGTCTATCGCATCATCTGGTGGAACGCTTGGCTTTGCCGCTCCCGAGCAGATTTCACCTGCCTTCGGCACGATTGGCTTTACTACCGATATCTACGCGATCGGTGGATTAGCTTTCTATCTGCTTACAGGTCAAAGCCCTCATGATTCCAGTTTATTGCTCGATACCGTTGCCGACGAAGACTTGATAGTACCCAACGCACCTGTCACGCCAGCAGAGGCAAAGTTGGTAGCTGTTGTCAAATTTGCCATGAAAAAAGCAATCAGCTCCAGACCTCATTCAGTATCCGAGTTAGTCCCGCTACTTGTCGACTAACTGTAACTTTTTCTCGACTTCGCATCGTCCACTCGCCTAGTTTGCGTGTAACCCTACAGATAGGGACCTGTTTCTTTCGGTCTCGCTCGATACCCGGTTGTCAATCAAATCGACGGCTAGTTCGTAGAAACCGGTGATTTCGTGCTTCACATTGCCTCTGTTGGGAGATTGCTATGCCGAAGGTCCGCGCTGTGGACGAGATGAATGAAACCGAGCTGCGAGCTGAGCTCGTTTCGCTGCTTGCGGATGGCGTCGACCACGCAGATCGCGGTTTCGATTCAGATTCGGTCCCTTGGCAGCATCGGGCAACAAGTCCCATCGGAAGTTGTCGAGTCCACCAGCGATTATCGCTAATGCGTCGAGCCATATCGGCAGGTGCACTTTCGAGAATAAAGGTGCGTTAAATTCATTTTGCTCGTCGTACTTCACGAGGGAGGCCGGGTTGATCGCTTTGAAACTCGATCGCGGAAAAGAGGCATGACCGAGGCCTGGCCTCTTTCCCCTTTTCGTATGCGTAGGTTGTCCGTTCAGGAGCAGCCGGCGTTGTACCGCGACGATTATGTTGGGTAACTTGTTGTCGTCGCCGTAGCCTATCGCAGGTGTACGAAGTAGCGTTCCGTCCGTATTGTTGCAACTGAAGGGGGGCACCAATTGCAGGGGTCGGGCGGAACTTTGGCGGAAAAGTTGGGTTTGCTATACGTGGTCGAGAAGGGAATCGGGCACATTTCTAACTTGCGGAGCTAGCAACAGTTCATCTGTGACTAGAGTAGAACTTGGATCAGATTCGCTTTTTGCCCCCCCATTTCGGAAAAAGCTCTTTTTACATGTTAATTTTCGTCTCATTATGAAAAAGATGACACGCATGGCCGGATTTCGATTTCTTTTGTGGTTGACTGTTGTTTCGGTCAGTTTGCTGTCGGCGCACTCGGCGATGGGGCAGGATTACGTTGGTGTTTTGCCTGAGTTATTGAAGCCTGATGTCGCCCAGCGGCTGGAAATGACCGAGGAGCAGGTCGCTGAGGTTCGCAGGTTGATTGGACAGCGAACGAGCGGGGTAATCGGGTTGAGTCAATTGATGCGTGAGTCACCGCCGGATGAGCAGAAGCGGATGCGAGCCGATTTCAGTGCTGAGAGTGAAAAGCTTGGTTTCGCGTTACTGAACGCCAAGCAGCAAATTGAGCTAAAGAAGATTCGTACTGAGTGGCTTGGAATGCTGTCTCTAGATGATGCAGCGGTCGCGGCGGAATTGAATTTGGCGGACTGGCAGAAGGCGACTGTGGCGGAGTGGGTTTCTAAGGTGCGCAGCAATCGGCAAGGACCGACCGCTCAGAAGACTCGCGATGAAGCTGAGCGGGCGATTCGCAAGGAACTTTCAGAAAGTCAGTGGGCAGCTTGGCAAGTAATGGCAGGCCAGATTGAATCATCGACTGCTGGTGCACCGATGCCGCCGGATAAGAATGTGGCAGCAGTTGCGGCGGTGGAATCGCAGGTGAAAGCGACTGAGCCGTCAGCGAACGCCGAGTTGCCAATTGAGGAGGTTCGCTTGGAGATTAATTTTCAAGGTGAGCCGTGGGATAATGTGTTGAACTGGTTGGCATCTCAAGCTGACATGGCGATGCAATCGGATGTCTTCCCGCCCGGGTCGTTCACTTATCGTGATCGATCGCGTGCGTACACGGTCGGCGAAACGATGGACATCATGAATGCGTCGATGTTGGATACCGGTTACACGCTGATGCGTCGCGGTCGCATGCTTAAGTGCATTAATTTAGAGGAAGAGTTATCGAAAGAAGTGATCAAGGAGTTGGCTGAGTTTGTGAAGACGCCTGAGGAGCTTGAAAAGCGGGGTGACTTTGAGCCGATTCGTTACTTGTTCTCGTTGTCGCGTTTGGATCCGGATGCTTCCAAGGCCGAGATTGAGTCAATGCTGAGCATTTTGGGGTCTGTGTCGAGTTTGCCTTCTGCGGGTCAGATTGCAGTCACAGATACTGCCGGCAATGTTCGTGCGATCGCGGCGATGTTGAAGCGAGCAGAGGACCCTGAGTCGGCTCGCGGTTCGACAATTGTTGAGTTTCAGTTGAAGCACATTTCGGCTGAGGAAGTGCTCACTGCAGCAAGACCGCTACTGGGATTGCCAGCGGAGCAGAATACCAGTCCCGATCTGAGTTTGGCAACGGATACGTTTGGCACGGTGATCTATGGAACGGGCAAAGCCGATAAGCTGCAGCAGCTTCGCGACCTGGTCAAATTGATGGATACTGCGCCGAGTGCAGAAGAGCAATTGGCAGGCGCTAGTGAAGCTTCGCAGGTCAAGCCTCACCGAGTTAAGGGTGGCGACTTGGAGTTGGCTTATCAAGTTGTTTCGCAATTGTTGGCAGGTCTTCCCGACGTTCGGTTGGGGAAGGATGAAGTTGCGAAGTCGTTGATCCTGCAAGGACGGTCGGCGGAGCACAAGTTGGTCGAAGAGACTCTGGCGACGCTGGCCGGTGAGTCCTCGGACTTCAAAGTGATTCAGTTGCAGAAGTTGGATGCTCGATTGGCGATCGATGCAATTAAAAAGTTCTTTGGCATTACCGACACGAAGGATGCGGATGCTTCTGGTCCGGTGATTGATGGCGATCAGTTTGCGAGGCAAATTTGGGTTAAAGGTTCTGCTTCGGAAGTGGAGCAAATTCGCACTTTCATTGAAGAGCTGGAGAAAAACGCTGAAGCGACGGATCTGCTGGGTGAAAAAGTTCGAGTGATTCCGCTGACCGGTCGATCAGCGATGTCGACGCTGCAACAGGCTCAGGAATTGTGGAATCAAACGAATGGAAAGAACAAGATTCGTTTTATCAAGCCGAACGGTGAAGCAGGGGCTTCAGGGATTCAGCAGCGGTCGATGGCTCCCGAAGCGCAGGTTGTGCCTGAAGGTAGTTTGAAAGGCAAAGAAGCGCGGCGGACGATTATCCTGCGCCGCGGCGTTGCACCGGAAGTGATGGCTGAACCAGCACCTATCGGCCGCTTGGCGAGTACATCCGCTCGAGTTCAGGAAGCCAGCGATGAGAAGTCAGTTGATGAAACTGAGCCTAAGCCGAGTGCCGATCAAAAGCCTGCGGATCCAGGTGTTGGAAGCGATATTGTGATTATGCAGGGGCCCGGTGGTTTGATTGTCACTTCGGAGGATAAGGCAGCTCTTGAGCAATTTGACCGACTGATGCGGATGTTGTCCGAGCAATCGAATCTAGGTTCCGGAGAGCCGACTGTAGTCTATTTGAAGCACATCAAGGCGGCTGCAGCTAAAGAGTTGCTGGAGACGATCATGAGCGGTTCGACGGGTTCGTCGAGCGGCGGAGGAAGTCTGCTGGGCGACTTGGCTGGCGGTGTCATGGGCGGCGGGATGTTCGGAGCTTTGTTGGGTGGCGGAGGCAGCAGTAGTAGCAGTTCGCTAGGTTCATCCACGGGGATGGCGAGCGGTGACTACACGATTACTGCGGACCCGCGGTTGAATATGTTGGTTATCTACGCGAGTCCACAAGATATGGCTTTGTGTGAAGAGTTATTGAAGGTGATCGATCAAGTTGAAAGCCCGATTTCGGTTGAGACGAAGGGGCAGGTTGCTTTGATTCCGGTCATCACTCAAGATGTTTCTCAGGTGTTGGCGACACTCAAGACACTGTATGCTGATCGCATCGAAGGAGCGGCTGCTGGCGGCGGCGGTGGCGGCGGCAACCGTCAGCCTGATCCTCGCGAGTTGATTGAAGCGTTGCGTGGTGGCGGGGGTGGTCGTGGCGGTCGCGGTGGTGCCTCGAGCGAATTGAAAGAATCGAAAATTGCGTTGAGTGCAGACACGAATACGAATACGTTGATCGTTATCGCTCAGCCTCAGGACATCAAAGAAATTGAAACACTGATTGCAGCTATCGATGAAGCGGGTTCGGGCGACGGCGAAGAGACGATTCGCGTTGTGCCAACTCCAGGTGGTGCGAACTCGAAGAGTTTCAGTGCTGCGCTTGGTCGAGCTTTAGGATCGAAAGCGAAAGTCAATTCAACTCCGGCTGAAGGATCGAATCAAGCT
>JBGSJB010000712.1:0-16364 GCA_041742175.1 Pirellulaceae bacterium | reverse complement strand
TCGAACCGCGAAAAGGTAACTTCAACGACTGTCGAGTCCATCGACCCAGCCGGCGTGATGAAACCGCCGGCCGTTCAGCGTCGACGACGAAAAGCTCGCGCGCACAGCAGCAATCATGATGAGGCTTGGGACATCACGCCGATGGTCGACGTTGTGTTCCTGCTGCTGATTTTCTTTATGCTTACCGCTTCGTTCAGTATCCAAAAAGTCATTCGCACCGGTCGCCAACAAAGCGACAAGCCCAGCCGCAACGCATCCTCCGATGCGGATCCCGAGAACGCAGGGCCAATTGTGCAAGTGGACGAGTTCAACGCCTACGCTTTGGTCTCTGCCGACGACCGCGAGGAGCTCGCCAGCCGCCAAGACCTAATCATCGCTCTCAGCCGATTGAAGGAGACAGCAGGTGAAGGCGAGATGGAGTTACTGACCGTCCAAGCTCATGAGGAAAGCACGCATGGCGCAGTGGTGGGCGCTCTCGATGCTGGACGCGCCGCCAAGTTCAATCGCTTCCGAACCGTTATGGTCGAACAGTTTGACTAGCGCGCTGACGCGTTCTGGCTATTTCTTTCTGCTAGCGAACTTCGACGCGGTGTTTCTTCTGCTGAATCGAGCCGTCTTTAAGAGTTGTGGTCGCGCTGATATGGACCCGCGTTCCCTGCGGCAACGATTCGACCGGTAGATCAGCGACTCGCACATCGAGAAATGAAGCGGCGTCCGCAAGACTATGTCGTTCGCCGCCCTCAATTTGCCATTCGATCTCAATGCCTTCGACCGCTTCGATCCGTAGAGCCGTGCCGTACGGTATCGTTCGCACCGGGTGCTCGATGCGCCACAATGAGCGAATAATGCTGGTCTGCGATTCGGAACGTGCCGCCATCTGAGGTGGACGGTCAAATACGACTCCATCCTTAACTGACCGAAGCAGCTTTAGATATTCGGAATGGGCCCACAGTAAAGGCGATGCCGACCCGGTTGGCCGACCGCGAAACAATTGTCTCTCTGGAATATCTTCTGCGTCCCACACTTGCTCGGAGATCAAGCCTGCTTCTCCCGCATAGGCTGACATGGCTGCCATCAGTTCGTTCACTCGCTGATCGTTGCCGCTCGCTAACTCAAAATGAGCTCGTTCTCCGATTAGCAAAGGCCACGCGCGACCCTTTCCTTTATTGTGAGCTTCGAACGGGGCTCCATCGTCATGCTCGCCAAACCGATCACAGTTGTAACGATGCCAGATCGGACCTTGCTCCATTTGCAACTGCAGCGTGGCATCGATCGCTTTTAACGTGTTACGGATCTTCGGATCGTCCGGCGCACGCAGTCCGAATCGCACAAGCGCTAGCGCGTCGATGCTAACTACTTCGTGTGCGGGTAAATCTTGGTCACCAGCATCGCTGTTTATAAGTTGAACGTACTGCTGGTTAGCATGCGGAGGCTCGATCGAATTTGGTGGAAGGATCCGCGCGTAGTATCCATCGACGCCGATTTGGTTCGCCAATTTACTTCCGCGCACGTAGAGCCATCCTTCGATACATGCGTTCCAGATCGCTGCTGTTTCGCGCAGGTAGCAAGCTAAGTCCGTCTCTTCTTCGACGTCCGCCCAGTCGGCTGCAGCTAAGAGGCTTGTGATCATCACGCTCAGCGTAAACGTGTTGTACCCCTTTTGCTCCTCCCAGCGATCAAGCTCAGTCGAAGCGCCATTGCGGACGATAAATCCTGCCGCTCGACGCAACATTGGCCAATACTGCTTGCGATCACTATCAGCGATAGCGCCCTCTCGTAGAGCGTGGTCGGTCAGTAGTATTGGCTGTGCAGCTTGATCGACCTGCACACCATCCCAAAACGGCTCGCCGCTCACCCACATGTTCTGCGGCCAATGCCCATACGGCTCTTGAGTGACTCGCAAGTAATCCAACAAACGCTTTGCATCTTCATGCGCACCAACCGCAAGCAACCCGCCGCCATGCTGAACCAAGTCGCGAGACCAGACAAGATGGTAGGCCCCTTGGAGTAAGTCCTCATCGCCGCGCGAATCACCCCACGGAATAGACAAACTCGCGACGGCTCCAGGAATTGATTTATTGGTGTGCGACATCAAGATAGCTGTGCTTGCTCTAAACAAGTTTCGCCCGTGAGGAACTGCATCCAAGGGCAGTAACTGGTCTTGCCATCGCTGCCAGCGCGCGATGTAGAGTTGCTTGGTCGAGTTGAAATCGCATTGCAAACCGCCGATCGCATGATACGCAGCGTCAGGCGCCCCGAGTCCGAAGGCGAGCGCGATCGTGAACTGCTTGTTAGCAGGCAAATTGACCTCACCAATCAGCCCAACGTTTCCGTCCGTAGCCCGCGTAAAAGTTTCAACAAGCCGCCCGTATTTCTTAAGATCTTCCAAGCCATCGGACTTATCAGCAAACCCAACCGATGCAGCAAGGTATTCTTCTGAGCACAGCAAGCCCAGCGACAGATCACCGCGTTGAGCACACAATACGTTTCGGCCCTTGTAACGCCCTATCCAAGCGGTGTTTCCGTCACCGTGCGCCGCTAGATGCGGATTGCAATAAACAAACAGGCTGTGGCCACTGGCCAAATGAGTAAATCGGACGTTTTCCAATACCACGTCAAGTCGATCATCGGTGATGAAGATCTTCTCTACGCGATAACGACCCAACTTACATTCGGTCGTAACTTTGAACCCTGGTACGCCATCCGCCAGCCACTCTACGGTGTGCTCGGCGTCAACTCGCTCATCAGAAACGAAGCCATTCGGGCCCGTCACGATCAAGTAGAGATCGCGAGTGCACGGCGTATCAATGCGCGGGTAATACACTTCATTGAGTACGCCGCGACCGATTGTAAACCACACCAGACAAGAGGCTGAGCGACAGGTTCCACCGGCGTGCTTATTGCCTCGAGACCAACGCGGCGGAGCCCCTGGTTTTCCTGGCGCCTCGCGAATATGTTCAGGAGCGTGCATTCGCTGTATCTCCTCCCACGACTGCGGGCAGAACATGTTCGCCGAATGCATCTATGAAGCGTTCTTGCTCTCGACCGGTTTGATGTAAGTAAACTCTTTCGAAACCGAGTTCAAAATATTCTTCGATCCACGCCGTATGTTGCTTCAAATCAGTTGAGATGCGGACACTTTCATCCATATCGGCCGGTACGATCGTTTGAGTTTCGCGTTCGAAGTCTGCGGGTGTTGCCAATTCGGTCAAGATGTTGCTTTCCAGACCAGACTGACGCCATTGATCGAACGCCGCCTGCCGAGCCTCGCTCTCGGACTGTGCGTAGCTCGTCTGCGCTTGAAGATACATCGGCTTCCCTTCGCCGCCTCCACTGCGGAATGCATCGATAATTTGCCTCAGTTTTTCGACAGGTTTATAGACAGTGATGAGTGCATCGGCCCAAGAACCGACCCACTGAGCACTCTCGGCGGATACCGCTGCGCCGACGACCTTTAGAGGTTGCGACGGCCGCGAGTAGAGTTTTGCTTGATTGACGGTGACCAAGCCTTGATGGTTGACTGCTTTGCCAGCCCACAGATCTCTCATGATGACGACGCATTCCTTGAGGCGTTCACGTCGTTCTCCTTTACTCGGCCAATTATCTCCGGTGATATGCTCGTTGAGTAATTGACCGGTTCCCAAAGCCAACCAAAATCGACCGGGAAACATCTCGGCCAGCGTCGCGGCAGCTTGAGCCACAATTGCTGGGTGATAGCGTTGTCCAGGCGCGTTGACGACGCCGAACGATAACGAGGTCGCGGCCAGCGAAGCGCCCAACCACGACCACGCGAACCCGCTTTGCCCCTGATTTTCCAGCCAAGGAAAGAAGTGGTCAGAGCACATCGCTGCGGTAAAGCCCGCTGCTTCCGCTTGGCGTACGTAGCTCAGTAATTCTGAGGGCGCAAACTGCTCATGGGAACAGTGATATCCGATTGCTCTCATGCACTTCCCTTCCGGTCGATAAATCCGAGACCGCTTCGCGCCTAGTCTGCGTTGTATTCAAGTCTGCGTTGTATTCAAGCTGGCGTTCAAAACGGCGAATTGGCGGACTCACCCGCACTGCAAGACAAGTGCCGTTTTTGCGGCAACCATTCGGCCAACTACGAACTTACCAATGGCAATATCTGCACTAGTGCGTTGACTTAGGAGCAAAGATGTGCATCAGCCCGATCTGCTTGTAGCCCAGTTTCGGATAAAGTTTCGCGCCTGTGTGCGTGGCGAGCAGTACGGATTGGCGAAACCCTAATCGACGATCTTCGCGAAGCATCGTTTCCAATAGCTGACTACCAATTCCGCGACGGCGATACGATTCTTCGACTTGCATATTCGCGACCCAAGTCGAGTTGCCGACGTGCACACTCCGAACCGAACCGATCAACTCGCCATCCCACGTCGCAACGTATTGCCGCAGCGGCGCGTCCTCTGCAATGTGCTTCTGCCGCAGCGGTCGCGAATTTCTGAACTTTGCGAAACGCTCGGCGAGCTCCATCGAATCGACCTTCAAGACCTGTACTGAAGCTTTCTTTTGTCGAGCGGCCGTTACTCGCGGAATGCGTTTGAGCGAATGCACGAAGAACGGTTCCGTCGTCAACAATCGATAACCCAAGCTCTTGTATTCGTCGCGCAGTTCATGGTCGGACTCCAACTGACGACTGACCGCGCACACAAAGAGGCGACCCCGCGTGTGTTGAGTCGCTATGCGGTCAACTTCAGCGGCTGCGCGATCAAACGCGATCCACTCTTCCTTGCGATAGTCAGCGGCGTTCGCGCGGTCCGCGTCTCGCAAGCACCAGACGCCTTCGTTGAGCGACGCGATATGCGGATAAGTCAAACTGCGTCCGAAGCAGTAGCCACGCGCGAAGACTTCGATCGCTTCCTGAATCGTCACATCCCGCGAGTTCATTTCCCATCGGACTTTGGCTTATCCGTCCGGCTGTCCGTGGTTCGGCTGTCCGTGATTTGGCTGTCCGGCGTATGTCGATCCGAAGTGTATGGCCGCGTGGTGATGACACCCTCTTCGGGACTGCTCGCGGTCGCATACAATCGCTTGGGAATGCGTCCCGCGAGATAGGCTTCGCGTCCCGCGATGGCGGCATGCTTCATCGCGACCGACATACGAATCGGGTCGCGAGCGTGCGCGATCGCCGAGTTCAGCAGCACACCGTCGGCTCCCAACTCGAATGCAACCGAAACATCGCTGGCCGTGCCCACTCCCGCATCGATGATTACTGGATAATCCGGATCGCCTTCCTTGAGATACTCGAGGATGATCCGCAAGTTGTTCGGATTCAGAATGCCTTGCCCGCTACCGATCGGGCTGCCCGCTGGCATGACGCTTGTCGCGCCAGCTTCCTTTAAACGCCTCGCCACAATCGGATCGTCGCTGGTGTAACACAGCACCTGAAAGCCCGCGTCGACGAGCGTCTTGCACGCTTCGATGGTCGCTACGGGGTCGGGCAGCAACGTCTTGCTATCGCCGAGTACTTCCAGTTTGACCCAATTCGCTCCCGGGTTCTCGAGCGCTCTCAGGATCTCTCGCCCAAGTTTAGCCACGCGCACCGCATCGACGGCGTTGTAGCAACCAGCCGTATTGGGCAGCAGCAGGTACTCTTGCGGATCGATGTAGTCGAGAATGTTCTGTCCGAGTCGATCGTACATCTTCTCGCGACGAACCGCCACGGTGACAACCTTCGCCCCAGAAGCGGCCAGCGAGTCACGCATGATCTCCAGCGTATCGTACTTGCCGCTGCCGACGATCAAGCGGTTGGGGAGCGTGTGGTCACCGATTTTGAGCGGACGATCTTGCATTGGAAACTAAATGAGTTTGAAGTGAATTCGGACCACTCGGGTGACCAAGCGGATTCGGCCAGCGCCTCAGCCGCCACCGACCAGCGTAACGACTTCGATTGTATCGCCCGCTTGCACTTGATGCGCGGTGTGCTCTTCGTGCGGTACGATTTCCAAGTTCACCTCGACCGCCACCAGTTTGCTACGAATCCCCGAATGCTCCAGCAATTGCTCGACAGTAGTCCCCATCGGCACTTCTTTGACTTCGCCATTGAAGCGAATCGAAATTCGTGGTTCTGTCATCTTCTCATGGGCTCGCGCGTTTAGTTGACTTACCGAAACTCATATCAAGCTAACGCTTGCGAGAAAATGTCGAAAGCCGCCTTAAAATCTAACCCGCCTCCCTCGTGAGAGCGAGGGGCATGTTGGTTGTCGAGTTCGAAGAGCGGAGTCGACGCGGTCTGGGAACGAGTTTTTTTGATCGCTAGCGGTCGCATCGTCCGTTCGCTGTTAGAATGGAAGCCTCCCGCCTCAAATTACCCACCCGAGATCTGTTTGGTTTCAACATGGATCCGAATGTTCGATTTCGCTCGTCATTTCGATTATTCGCGCTGACTGCTCAGTTGGCGTTGATGGCCTGCGCACAGATTACCTGTCTACAACTGCATGCGCAGGATAATGTGGGTTCTCAGGAAACGACGACTGATTCGAAGGTCGAGCAGCCCAAGAGTTACTCGACTCAAAAACTTGAAGAGCTCAAGAAAGATGGCTGGAAGCGCTCGAAGTACTACGGCTCAGCGGATCCATCGCAGCTGAACCAACCCGCACTGGCTGACATGCCGCTTCCCAAACTGGACGAGTTTCGCGAAATTATCGCTCCGATTCTGCAGAGTGCCTGTGTTGCATGCCATGGGGAAAGCGAGCAGGAGGGCAACGTTCGCATCGATACGCTTGATCCCAATCTGCACGCGGGTAAAGACGTTGATTGGTGGACAGAGGTTTATGCAGTGGTCAGCAAAGGCGAGATGCCTCCGGCCGATAGCAGCGAACTGAGTGAAGCCGACCGAACGCAGATCGTTGAGTGGTTGTCTACGGAACTGCAAACTGCATCGATTGTTCGTCGGCAGTCTACGAGTCACTCTACGTTTCGGCGCATGACTCGCTACGAGACCAATTATGCGCTGCAGGATCTACTCGGTTTGCCGTGGAACTTTGCCAACGACCTTCCGCCAGATGCACACTCGGACGAGAGTTTTCAGAACAGCTCTGAACTGCTGCACATGTCGGTATCACAGTTCGAAACCTATTATCGCCTGGCACGTGCTGCTATCTCTCGCGCGATCGTTGAAGGCGAAAAGCCGAAGACGCTGTACTGGGGCATCACTATGAAGGACGCTTCCCGATTGGAATGGCCCAAGCAGGATCAGCAGATTGCAAAAGCAAAAAAGGAATTTGAGAGTGAGCCCGAGAAGCTGAAGGAAGAGCTCGCGCGCCTTGAAGAGAGTTTTCGCAAGGAGCATTCGCGCAGTTACTATCGCGATCTTTCCAGCGGGAAGACCGCCGTGGCGACTTGGGAGTACGACGGTGCCAAGTATGCGATGGCACCCTCATCGGATCCCGTCACAGTACCCGATTCAGCGGACTATATTGCGATCCTTGCAGCCGGGCAAGGGATCAACATTGAATTAGGCAATCAAGTTCCTGACGAGGGCACGTTGCGAGTGCGTGTGCGAGCGTCGAAAACGAAGAGTGTTCAAGAGAGGTCACCCAGTTTGCAACTGTACTTTGGTTGGCAAGCAAGCAACGAAGGGCGAGCACTCATTCGCGTAAGTCAAACCGACACACCCGTAACCGCCGAGCCGGGATCGTGTGAGTTTTACCAATGGGATATTCCGCTCGGCGAAATTTACCCTCGGAATTCGGTGCGCGCATCATCTCCGATGGGTGCGCTACCGAGTCCCTCGGAGTTCATCCGTTTGGTGAACAGCTCGGCTTCGCCTGACGAGGTTTTGATCGACTACGTTCATGTGCAAACGCCGGTTTACGATTCATGGCCGCCGCCGTCTCACGAGCGTATCTTCCATCACAGTGAAGAATCGCAAGGTGAGTCGCAGGTCGCCCGCGAGATAATCGCTCGGTTCATGACACAGGCTTGGCGTCGGCCGGTCAGCGACGAGCAATGCGATCAAAAGCTGAAGCTCTTCGAGAGCTTGCGACCTGAGTGTGAAAGTTTTGAAGAAGCCATTGTCGAAGTGTTGGCAACGGTCTTGGCTTCTCCCAACTTTTTGTACGTCGTGCAAGAGCGAGCGCCGATTCAGCCCGAGGGCAGTAGCGTAAGTGCTTCTCCCAGTAGAGCCCGTCTGACTAGCTACGAACTTGCAACGCGATTGTCGATGTTCCTTTGGTGCAGTATTCCTGACGATGAGTTGCTGGAATTGGCATCGCAAGATCAATTGCTGGAAGCCGGAGTGTTGCGAGGGCAAGTTGAGCGGATGATTGCTGACCTTCGCTCGCAACGGTTCGCCGAGAAGTTCGTTCAGCAGTGGTTGAACATGGAATTACTTGAGTTCATCAACTTTCGCGAACAGGTCCCGCGGTTCGATCCGCTGCTCAAGGAAGCGATGCAGCGCGAACCGATCGCTTCGTTTGAAGAGCTGCTGCGACAGAACGAGAGCGTGCTGAATTTCGTTCATGCAGACTATGCGATGGTGAATGAACGCTTGGCAAAGCACTATGGGATCGCCGATGTCTATGGCAACCATTTTCGTCGCGTGCCACTGGATGGAAGTTTCAAACGAGGCGGGTTGCTGACGCAAGCAGGTTTGTTGGCAATGAACTCGGACTATCCTGATTCGCATCCGATCAAGCGCGGTAAGTGGCTGTTGGTAAACCTCCTAAACGATCCACCACCCCCACCTCCGCCGGCCGTCCCGCAGATCGACTTAGCGAATCCTGAGATTGCAAAGATGACGCTCAAAGAACGCATCGAAGACCATCGCAACCATGCAGCTTGCATGGCATGTCATGTCAAAATCGACCCGTGGGGAATCGCTTTTGAGAACTACGATGCGATTGGACGATGGCGAGATGAAGTGAAAGGCAAGCCGATTGATGCGTCCAGCGACTTGTTCAATAAGCAAACTCTGGATGGTATGGGCGGCTTGAAGCACTTTTTGCTAGAGAACCGGCAAGATCAATTTGTGGCTGCCTTGGTCGCGAAAGTAACCAGTTACGCGTTGGGGCGGCCGCTCAAGTTTGCAGACCGAGCCGACTTGGAGAGCATCACGGCTCGCGTGCGTTCGCAAGGCGATGGTTTGGCCACGTTGCTCACCGCAGTGGCAACCAGTGAGTTGTTTCAGTCGAAGTAAGCTGGCGAATAACTTCAGTATCGGAGAGTAAATGGCAATGAACATCAGTCGAATGGATCGTCGAAAGTTTCTGCGCGGTACTGGTATTGCATTGGCCCTGCCCATGTTCGGTTCCTTGTCGCTCGCGGGGCGCGCATCGAGCGAGACGAACCCCAAGCGGCTGGGATGCTTTTACTTTGCGGACGGCGTCCCAATGCCGCTGCCGAATGACCCCGCCTATCAGGACTGGGCTTGGTTTCCACATGGCAGTGGCAACAATTTTCAATTGACCAAGTGCATGGAGACACTCGAACCGCTGCGTGACGAGTTGACGATTCTGTCGGGTTTCTCGCATGTGGCTTCGCGGAACGTTCACGGCCATAACAATGCGGATCAATTTTTGACCGCTGCGTACACCGGACACGGCGATGAACTGTACGCCAACACGATTTCACTCGATCAAGTCTACGCCAAGCATGTGGGCGATCACACGCGTTTCGCTTCGCTGGTGATGTCCACGGATGGTGGAACGGGGACGGCGCGTGGCGCCCATACGATGTCCTTCGATGAGAATGGGCGTCCGATTCCTTCTGAGCACCGGCCAAAACAGATTTTTGACATGTTGTTTCTGAAGAGCGATCAGCAATCTGCAAGACGCTTGGCACTTAGCCGAAGCGCCCTGGACGAGATGCTAAGCGACGCGCGTTCGCTGAAGCAGATCTTGTCGAACGATGACCGCAGAAACTTGGATGAATACATGGAGTCGGTTCGACAAGCGGAAATCAGGGTTGCGAAGGCGAAAAAGTGGCTCTATGCACCGTTGCCAACTGTGGAGGGCGCGCCGCTGAATCTTGAACTTACCACCGACGAACCGCGAGAGTATTTGCAGACGATGTTTGAGATGATCTATCTCGCCTTCAGAACCGATTCGACGCGAGTGGCCACTTACCAACTGGGACGCGAAAACGGTATCGGTCGCAGCGAACATCTTGCGCGGGCAGTTGGCTTTAATTTGTCCCACCAGTTATCGCACGAAACCAAGAACCCGGATGGTTGGAAGAACTTTGGAATCTTCTGCCGCTTTATCAACGAAGAGTTTGGCAGGTTCATCGACAAATTGCGAACAACACCAGAGCCTGCAGGCACTGGATCGATGTTGGATAACACGCTGCTGCTCTACGGTTCTGCGTCGAGCGCTTTTCACCTCTCTCGCAACTATCCACTGATTCTTGCAGGCGGAAAGAACATGGGTTTTTTGCATGGCCAGTACATCAACCATGCTGGCGACAAGTTCCAAGGGGGTCCCTGGATGGGTGATCGCGAACCCTGGCAAGATAAAGCCACAATGGAGGACACGCCCCTATCGAATCTATTCGTAACTATGCTGCAACGCTTGGGCGTAGATACGGATCAGTTTGCCGACAGCACTGGCATCGTTGAAGGCATTTAGCTTCTACATCCTCAATGGCCGGATAAGGTCACCGCACCCTGTCCAGTTGGCGGCTGACTTTTCCCATAGTTGCGCACGCGTCGAAAAAACCGCTAGGCTATCGGTTTTCTCAAGGCCAAACATGCACTGAAACGGCTTGCAGCCAGTCAGATTTATCAATGATTCGCTGGGTTTTCGTCGAGTGGCCAGGGCCGGGATTGAACCGGCGACACACGGATTTTCAATCCGTTGCTCTACCAACTGAGCTACCTGGCCGTGAAAACGATATCAGCTGGGCCGACGGCGATTTCAACTAGCAGAAATGCTATTTGTGCAAGCAACATGTGTCAACGGGACTGACTCTCCAGTCGCCGACATTGCTAAAGGTCAAAATGAGCAACGCCGAAAATACCGGATTTACCAGCATCAGCAAGCGGCGGGTTTGGCAACTAGGGCGAAGATGATGTACGATAGACTGCTGAGGCAATCCGCTGACTTCAGCACTATTGAGCTTGATAATTCTATGAGAGATCGCACATTGCAATGGGCGCAAAGGTTGTCGAAGCCGCTACTGTGCTTCGGATTGGTGGCGTTCAGTTTTACTGCGTTTACTGCGAAAACAGTTGCGCAGAACTACTCGCCCGAACACGACAAAGTGCAAGCGATGGTAAAGCGGGGGGCTGAATTCCTCGCTAAGTCGCCGGGTCGTGAAAATAGTTACGACGGCGGAAAGGCGGCCTTGGTCGCCTACACGCTACTGAAAGTAACCGGCGATCCGGATCTGCCGCGGGTCAAAGAAGGGGTTCGGACTGCGCTTCAGATGGCGAGAAGCCTTCGGTCCTCGCGGTTCAGCGAATCGGTCGTCTACTCGATCAGCGTGGCTGCGGTTCTGCTCGCGGAAGCCGATCCAGTGGCCTACCGCTCTGAGCTGGAGATCATACTCTCATGGTTGATTTCAGTTCAAAAGCCGCACGGTGGCTTCGGGTATCTCGAAAAGCCGACCGGGGATACTTCGCAGGTGCAGTACGCGATGCTCGCGCTTTGGACGCTGTACAAAGTCGGGCTGGATGTGCCGCCAGCGACCATTGAGGGCGCGATTCGTTACCTCGCTGCGACTCAGGATCCTTCGGGCGGCTGGGGTTATCAGGGAGTTATCCCAACAGGTCCGGGGCGAACTCAGCAAACTCAGGTCACCAAGTCATTGTCCACCGCTGGCTCGTGCTCGATCTTGATCGCAGGCGACATCCTCGGCTTCTATCGCCAACTGAAGCGTGGCAACGATGAAGAGGATGGTATTCCAGACGCGTTTGTACGCACCGACACGCTCAAGAAACGCGGCGACCCGAAACGTGACATCACTCTGAAACGAGACGACATCGACAGCAATATTGATGATGCAGTGCAGTATCAAAGTCGAGTTGATTTCAACAGCGGTTACTTTTATTACTACTGGCGCTATTCACAAGAACGCTACGAGAGCTTCTTGGAAGTTCGCAATGCGAAACAGAACAAAAGTCCAGCGTGGTACAACAAGGGCGTTACCGAACTCGCCAGCTTGCAAGAGCCCAATGGTGCTTGGACACAGGCGAAAAAAGCGGACTACACAGATGATGACATTTGCACTTGCTTTGCAATGTTGTTTCTCATTCGCAGTACGCAGAAAGCGATCGGCAAGATCAATGAAGGATTGCTGGCCGGTGGTTATGGTTTGCCGGACGACGTTTCATCGATTCGTAGAGTCGGAGACCGCATCGTCAATGATGCTGAAACTTCCGTTGAAAATCTGCTGGAGCTGATGGAAAGCGAAAGCACCGGGAATGTCGAAGTCGGCTTGTTGCCGGAGAACCTAAAACTCAGCAAGGATCCGAGCGAACGCAAAGAGCAGGTAGCTCGACTTTCACGTCTGCTGATTGCAAACGACTACAAGTCGCGGCAGTTGGCGGCAAAGCTGCTTGGTCGTAGCGAAGATCTAGATCAAGCGCCCGAGTTGATTTATGCGCTGCTCGACTCGAACGATTTAGTTCCAATGATTGCCGAAGAGAGTTTGCGGTTGCTGAGTCGCAAACTTACCGCTGGGTCGTTGAAGCAGCAACCGACTGTGGAGCAGAAGAAGGCCGCCTTCAGGTACTGGAAAGAATGGTACCTGGGACTTCGACCGGACTATGAGTTTGTGTTGCAGTGAAAGTGCGGGCACCGCAATTTACAACTGAGCGCAAAAGCGATCGCTTCCGCGCTCGAGTTTCTCAAATTTTTAAACTTCAACTTATTAGCTTCGGTGCAGCTTGTTGTTTGCGATTTGAGCTAGAAACCTAAACCGCGAACACCGCCACCAAGTCCGCCTACACCCACGCCGGTACCGATTCCAATACCTACGCCGCTACGACTTCCGTAGACGCCTGGATACGCGCCGTACCCGCGGTACGTGTTGTAACCGCTGTGGTTGTACCCGCTGTTGTACCCGCTATATCCGCCGCCATAGTTATATCCGCCACTGTAGTTGTTGTAGCCGCTGTACATCGGACGGTAACTTGAATAACCGCCGCCGTAACCGCCGCTATAGCCGCCGCTATAGCCGCTCGAGTAGCCACCGTAGCCTGTGCTGCCGTAGCCGACGTTGCTATAGCTGGTCGAAGGACAACAGCATGCATTGTCGGCACCGTTCCGCTTGTTGCGATGGTGTCGACCTGCCTCAACCGAAGTGGTCATAAAACTACTACACAAAATACCAGCCGCTAGGACGGCTGACATAACGAACTTACTCATCACAAACTCCTCGGAACATGGGGGTTGAATATTAAAGTCCCTCGCAAGCATTCGACTGCCCGACGAACTTCACACTTCCACTGATCAAAGGGCGTGCCAGCATCGCCACTAATTAGACGAACAAATTCACTTGCCGAGCTTTCGAGTTTGAAAGTCTAAGAAAGTTGCTGGAAAATCTGCTTAAAATGCCGCCGGAATGCAGCCGATAGCGAAGTCCTGATTCGATTTTGTGCAGCGTGTTTTGGGTGCGACCAGACTGACAATTGACCTGTTGCGGAACGCCTGAGCGCGTTGACCCATGTCGATTCACCCGCCCAGCGAGCGACCGGGAGGGCCGGTAATTGAGCGTCGAGCGAGATTGCCGGGAAGGGTTGCGCGCGGTCGACTGGTATTGTCGCGGGCTGACCCCTGCCCTGCCCTCCCCAAACTGCGTGTGGTAAAGGTTGAGAGGACCGCGATCTGCGGAAAGTGAGTCAAGACATTTACTGAGTATTTCAACTATGTCATCCGTGGTCAGACTAGCTGAGCTCGTCCACAAACGAACTCATTGATCGCTCTTCCCCAAGTGCCTATCAAACCAATCGACCATCCCTTTAAACATCCGCAGGTTCCCGTCCGCGTTGAAGCCATGCGCGGCGCCTTCAATCGTGATCAACTCAACTGGCACTTTGGCTTCCTCAAATGCGACAGCAATCTTCTGGCTATGCCAGATTGGGACGAGTTCATCTTTGTCACCATGAACCAACAACGTCGGAGCATCATCAGCTGTAACATGCATCAGCGGCGAGTAATCGTTGGCCTTAGCTGGATCGAACTTCAAAGCCGGAAATTGCTCGCGCAGTGGACTCTTCAGATCAACATATGGCCCCAGATCCGTTGGTGGAAACACAGCCACAACTGCTGCCACATGCGGCGCCTCGCTTTCCTTTTTGTCGTTCGTCATTGTTCCTAACACCAACGACAAATGGCCACCAGCACTGAATCCAAACACGCCCAGCTTCGCAGGCTCCACTTCGTAATCAGCCGCGTGCGAATGAATGAACTTCAGTGCACTGCGAACATCCACCGCGATTTCAGGAATCACGTAGCGCGGGCTGCTGCCGTGCCGCACAGCGAATACCGTGTAACCAGCTTCCAGCAACGGTTGCACCATCGGTTGTAACTTCGTCGGCTCCGACCACTGCGACACCCACCCGCCGCTGACCATAAACAGCAAACCCCGCCCATTCGCCTTTTCCTTCGGCTTGAAAACATCAAACGTCAGCGCCATTCCGTCCTTATGCCCGTAGACAACATCTGGTGTGATCGCAACTGGCACCTGCCCGCACACCTGCTGCGCGACCCCCAGCGACACCAAGCACAGGACGTAACTCAAAATTCGCTGACGCATGACAAACCTTTCAGATCAAAGAGATTCAGATCGAGGATAGTGGTTGGCTTTGCCGAGCCATCAATCGCGATCGCTACTTCGACTTGCAATGCTTCGCAACTTGCGCTTTCATAAACGCCAGACCATCCTTAGCCAGCTTCAGTTCATCTTCGAACATGCGACGCCAGATCTTCGTCGCCGCAGCCAATTCGGGCAACGACAACCCGAAAGCTTCAATGACCAGCCATCCGTTGTAACCAATCTCACCGATCGCTTCAAAGTTCTTCTTCCAGCGAATGTTGCCAGCGCCCGGTGTGCTGCGATCATTCTCGCTGATATGAATGTGACAAAGCATGTCCTTAATACCGTGCAACGTCTTGCCAACATTCTTCTCTTCAATGTTACTATGAAAAGTGTCGTACATGATGCGACATGAGGGATGATCCACTTCGCGAGCGAACTTAGCCGAATCAGCGTGCGCATTCAAAAAGTAACATTCGAACCGATTGAGTGCTTCCACACCTAACATCACTTTCACTTCGCCCGCATGCTCCGCCACTTGCCGCATGCTCTCAACGCCCCACTTCCATTCGTCCTTGGTGGGCCCAACTCCAGAAAAGTGACCGATCGCAGAATGATAGGGACCAACCAAAGTCTGCGCGCCAACTGCTGCACAACAATCAAGCGTCTTCTTATTCAGCTCGACACCTTTGGCGCGCACAGCAGCATCGGCACTAATTGGATTGTCTTCAACGTTGCGAACCGTCACCGCCGTTCGCTGCAGCCCCAGATCGTCCAGCTTCTTACCCCAAGCGGAATAGTCGAGATCGAGGTTAAACATCGGCAACTCAACGCCGTCAAAGCCGAACGACTTCAGCTTCTCCAGAACCGGCAGCATGCCGTCGTTGATCTCGCCGCCCCACAGTAACAGATTCATACCAAACTTCATTTCGAGCTCCTACTCACAAGTTGTTGATTAAGTCGCGGGTTGTGTGCTGTCGGGTTCAGTCAATAAGTCTTGCGCTGCGGCTCGCACCAGCAGCCGCGCTGCGGCCAGCCATGATACTACGGATTCGGGCAGCGGCGGCAATCCAACGCGTCGCATGACGTGATTCAACCGCATCCACAATCCCGCATCCGTCGCGTAGTCAGCCAAGAATCGCTCTTGAACAAATCTCGGCACCAGCATCGGAAGCGCATCGAACGGCCTGGTGCAAATCCGGTTCGCAGCCGCTTGCACCAACTCCAAATCGATCGACTGAAAGCCCTCGGAGTACCGCATAAGAGAGTCGGGACAATCGTCGTTGAGTACTGCGTCAAGCAGCAGTTCGACGGCAATGTGTCCAACAAAACCCGCTTGATGACCGCTATTCTCAACCAGCAACCCCCGCAGCTCCACAGCGAACCGCGTGCTCAGCCTGGCAAAGGGCTCCGTTTGATGAAACCAGCGATCGTCGTGATGATGCTGCATAACTCCACGCGCCATCGATACAACGCGCGGATCGGCATCGTCCAGAATCCGCTCAGCCGCCTGACTGCGAGCCCGATTGCGCCGATCGACAACGCTCATCCAGTCTGGCAGCGCGGTACCAACGACAAAGTACGGATCGTGCAGATACTTGTAAGCGTGCGAGAGATAATTCACAAACCGCGGCCTCAAAAGTTAC
>JBGSJB010000711.1:0-9986 GCA_041742175.1 Pirellulaceae bacterium | reverse complement strand
ATCCATACGGCCGCTGGTAATGTCTGTTGAAGCGAGCTGCATCAGCGGGACGAGTCGATTGAGGTCAGACAGAATCGGAATGCTCTGCGCGTCACCTTCATTAAAGTCAATCTGCAGTCGCCCTTTCAAAGCGCCGAGGTCGAACGCGTGTCGTGAGTTGAACTGAAAGGCCGAGTTGAAATTCTCACTGCCCACGATACGGTCGAATCCTAGCGCACGACTTAGCTGCTCCATCTTTCCGCGTCGAACTTGTCCGCTAGCTCGCAGGTCATAGCTCGTGCCACCGCGAATCCTAAAGTCAGCGGTCAACTGGCCACCGAGCGCTGTACCGACGAGATTGCTGGCCACGACATTTTGGAAATTGCCCGCGCGATCGAAATCGACCTGCAACGAAGTTCGAATCGACTGCAGCGGAAACCCATAGAGTTCAGCATTGGTCGTCGTCGCAGCGCCTAGGAAGCGGAATGTCCGCGCCAATCGTCCCCGGCCGCGGTAACTCACACGACCAGAAAATTCATCCGCAACTTCAGGATAAATAAACTTCGCAAGCTTCCCTATATCCACTTGGCGAATCGAATAAATTAGTTCGCCGCCAATCTCATCAATGGAAAAAGTGGGAATATTCAGCGCCCCAGACACATTGACTAAACCATCCGCAATGCGACCGCTAGCTTCGTTGATGGAAAGTTTCGAATCAGCGAATACAGCATCGACTAGCAATTCTTGCGCAAGCAATTCACGATTGTAGATAAACCGCGGAACAGTGATGCGTCCACCTGCTTCCAACACGTTTCCATTTACCACCGTCGCATTCAACGCAATCGAAGCTCGGCCTTGGGCTGGCTGAATACCACGTCGCGAATCGACAAGTGCAAACACTGGCTCAAGTTGAACTCCATCAAGCCGCAGTCGGAAACTAGTATTCAGCGCCGCTTGCTCGCGACCAAATATCTGTTCGATCAGATCGTTCACTTGGACGGAAATCTCCGCGGTGCCTTCCAGCACCGCTCCCTCGGCTGAAGCGTTGAGTGAACCGTCATCAAACTCACCACGAAAATCCAAATCGCCGATTGAATTTTTGCGAAAGTTCAAGCCTCGCACTGCACCAGAAAATTCACCAGTTACCCTCTGCCCAATCGCGAGTGCATCAATTGCAGTCGATGAGTCGGCAGGAATGGTTAGATCCAGGCGCGAACTGATGCGACCTTCAAGCCCTTTGTAAGCTGCAGGCGCAAACGTCTCCCAGTAGGCCGCAACTTCGATGTCATTTACAGCCAAGCGGAGCAAGTGCTCGCCTTCGCCATCGCGACGCACGATAGCTGAACCGAGAATGCGACCAATTGAATCGTTGATCGCAAACTGACGTAGCCGATACTCCTCCGGCGAAGCTTCGAAGATAACATCAGAAACCTTCACGGGACGACCCTGCAGTTCCGTCGACATCGAATCGAGCTGCGCAGTGCCGCTTTGAATCCAGTTGCCGTTTGACCCCGTAAACGCGAACTCGCCAGTCAATCGAACCGGTAACGTTTGCGCTAACTGTGGCACCCGGACGTTGGTTGCATAGTTGTCGACCGAACCACTCGCGCGATAGTTCTGAACGCTTTCTAGAATTGCAGCGGTTGAGAAGTCCTCTGTAAAGCTGACTTCGATTTCGGCAGATGCGCGACCGTCGCCTTTGGCAAGTTGCAGGGTCGCGCTGCCGTCGTTTTGACCGATGCTCTTCTCCCAGGTCAGATTCACATCACCGAGCTGCGTCGCCTCCACGATCGCATTCGAAACCGCAACATCGCCGCTGGATGCCCAAGCGACCGTTCCGTCATCTTGTGTTTCCGATTGAAATTCAACTCGACCGCTCGCGATTCCAGAAAGTCGACCTACGAGCGCGGGTAACTTAATCGCGCCCAAGTTGATGTTGTTCAGTGTCAACGAAATACGGTTCGGAGTGCCTTCTTGATTTAGGCGAAGATCATTCCAGTTGATTGCACCCATGGCGGTTCCGTTGAGCACGCTGGCCAACTGAAACCGAGCGGAAGCAGCATTGCCTTCTAGCTGGCCGGACAACGACAACTTGCGATCACTCTGTTCGTCGACGTTCGACGCGTCCGCTCGAACTTCGAATTGACCCGACTGAATACCTCGCTCGGCGTCGCCCTCGGCAACTGCGGAAACACCAACATTGCTTCGACCACTGATCACAAATTGCTGCAAATTCAACTGTTGCAACAACTCATTCAACTCAATGTCGTCGCTGGTCGCTTCTACTGAGAATTGCCAAGGAGCTTTCAGTGGTCCGCCTGCGGTAATTTGAATCGGAAGCTTTGCCGACTGATCGGACTGCAGCGATAGATTGGCGGGGTCGATCTTCCAAGCGCCGTCGCGCAGTTGCGCCGATGCGGTTACGAGCACAGGATCTTGCAGCGTAGGCAGCTCCACCTCTGCCAACCGCAATTGAGCGTCGGCGGTCCAGTTTTGCAGATCGCGATAACGATCGAACGGGACGCGGGCCTCCACTGACAATATCCCACCGCGATTGGAGATCGGCACCTCAACCGCAAATCCCTCCAGCAGCGATTCGAGATTTAAATTCGCAACGTCGCCATAAAGTTGCAGCTCAGCGTTCTCACCTGTTGGCAGCCTGCCAGCCAAATTCACTTGGCCGGCTGGCGTCGCTTGATCAGGCGGTGTCACGCTGCCTTTCAAGTGCCCGACGAACCATGTTCCGTTGCGATAGCCGAATCGCCAGTTCGCCGCATCAATCGTCCACTGATCCACTGTGAGCTTCGGCGAGTTGAGCGCACCTTCGATCCAATAGTCGCTGAAGTTGAAAAGGCCTTTCGCTCTTCGTTGCGCCCACAACCAACCGCTGACTTTGCCACTGACGTCCACCGGCAAGCCGACATTCACCCACCGCAGCCATTCTTCGATGGAATCGATGCTAACTTCGTCAAAGTCGTAGTCCAGCGCTCGTTCAGTTGGCAGGTCGCCGCGCGTAAGCACGCCAGCAGCAAAACCGTCGCGGTTGGTCTGCCCGAAAGCGTCAAGCGGCAGCGTCATGAACAGCAATAATCCAAGCGTTACTACGCTTCGTTGAAGCGTTGCTTGGCTAGATAAGGTGCCATCGTTTGTTTGCATATTCGTTCCTCATTTGTCCATCCAAAGCATTTAACATGCCCTAGCGAAGGTTGATGGAATGAAACTTGCGGTTTCGCAGTTCGCGTCTTCCGATCACGGATGTTTTGCGGAATATCTGGCTCGTATCGGTAGTAGATCTAGCGCTCAAGCCAATGTGCTAGTTTATGTTCTACTGGCAAGCGAGGGTGGTTCTGTTGTTACGATTTGTAAGTAAGACTTTTGCCCGGTTCAACGAAGACGATTGCATGACGCTGGCCGCCTCGATCGCGTTTTATACGCTGTTCGCATTGCCCCCGTTACTCTACCTGCTTGTGATCGTAATGTCCTTCGGGATGACTAGCATCTATGGGGCGGAAGAATCGCGCGAGAAGGCGCAGGAGTTCCTGCAGTCGCAAACGAGCCAACTGATCGGGGATCGCGCAGCAGCGGTCGAAGTTGGTCAAATGTTGGAAAAGGTCAATCAGCGCGATGGCGTATGGTGGAAGTCGATCGTTAGTCTGGCGGGCGTGCTGCTGGGTGCTACCGGTCTAATGTCGGCACTCCAGAGTTCTCTCAATCGCGTTTGGCGAGTAAAGCCGGATCCGGACGCTAGCTTCGCAACCTACTTCGTCGTTAAACGTATTTTTTCACTAGCGATGATCCTGGGTTTTGGTTTCGTTTTGTTGGTATCGCTCATCCTCAGTTCCATCCTGATGCTGATCGGTGAGTATGCGGCTGATCGCCTGGGTTTGGGCGGCAATCTCCCACAGATCATTAACCACGGGATCATTTTTCTCACCGGCTGGATCTTCTTTGCGGGCATCTTCAAATTCATGCCTGACGCGAAAGTGTCATGGAAACGAGCGGCGGCAGGCGGACTGTTCACAGTGCTGTTATTCACGCTTGGTCGTGCGGCATTGTTCCTTTATTTTCAGTACTCGAACCCTGGGGAACAGCTCGGTTCTGCCGCCGGCGCGATCGCGATTATCTTGCTGTGGGTTTACTACTCGACCGTTATTTTACTGTTCGGCGCCGAGTTTACGGTTGCAAACTCTCTGGCGCATGGCGAGCGCACTCAACCTGAAGAAGGTGCGGTTAAAGTCAAAGAAAAATTGGTAACGCCGCACGAAACCGCTGAAGCCAATCGCTCAACCTGACTGATTAACTTTCAGTTTGACCGATCATTCGCCGCACTTTCGTTCGCGAATCAATCGGCTCAGCAAATGCTTCGCAATGTTGAGTAGAAGCAACCGCAGTCGTTTGAACCGATGGCGCGAGTACACCCATTCTAACCAAGTGAGTTGAATCATGAATGAGATCTTGATTGATCGCGCGTTAACTTGCACGCAAGCGAACTTAAGTTTGCTCAAGTCGTACGCGCAGTCGCAGCAATCGGGAATGCAAGAGATCATTGTCGCTGCAGCCGACTGTAGCGAACACTGCATCCAATGCGTTCGCAGCTCGGAGACCGGTTCAGTGCTGCCAGAGACGATGGAGCTGTGGTGCCAGTCGTGTCAGACCTTGCTCGATCTGATCAAAGCGAGTTCGTTGGATACCTCAGAGTTAACAGCAGTCGCAGAAGCTTGCGAGAACTGCATTCGGACGTGTCATCGTCAACCCGCTTAAACCTGTTTCAAAGCCAATGCAAAACGCTCTTCCTCTGAAGTCAGAGGAAGAGCGCGATGTGTTAATTGAAATTGAAACGCAAGTTATTTCTTCTTGCGGCTCTCTTCAATGTCAGGTGCTAGTTGAGCCAACAACTCGTCGAGTCCACCTTCGTCGTCACCGAAGACACTGTCGGCCGCATCAGCACCCGAGTCCGTGAAGAATGGACCGTACTGTACGCCAGTCGCACGCGCTCCGATAGGACTTAAAACCGCCGGAGCTAAATCTTCGACCAACTGCGAACCGTCATCGGATTCATCCGATGGGGCTGTTGAAATTGCCAAAGCACCAGAGCTGAACATTTGCGGATCGAAGCTACTACCTTCGCCCTCACCCTCACCTGCCCCGCTACGAGCAGCGTTCAAGCGATTGATGACGAGCAGAGCGTCAAGCGGCGACAACTGGCTGTCCCCGTTCACGTCGATGTAGAACCTGTCGCCTTCACCTTCACCCGATCCGCTACGTTGGCTGCCGCTTGAGCCGCCGTTCAAATGATTGATAACGATCAAAGCGTCGATTGGTGACACGAAGCCATCGTTATTCACGTCATATCGATTGCTACCATTCGTAAACTCACCACCACCCAAGCTGCCTGAAGAGGTGATGTTCAGCGAATCGAAACCGTACCGAATTTGATCGAAGGTAACCACTGCGGCTGGATCGAACGTCAACGTATCATGCAGTGGTGTTATGTCGGCTGGGTCACCGATGAAGGTTGCCGTACCAACCGCTTTGGCTTCAAGCGTGATTATGAACAGCGGGAACTCGTTTGGTCCAAGCGGACTGGCGTTGCCCGTGCTGTCGACATTCTGCACCGCGCCGATCTCGTTGATGATGCCGGGATTCGTGATGTCGCCGCTAGTTAAGCGGTTGTAGTTGTTGCCGAATACAACTTGGAATCCAAGTGGATTGCTGGCGGAAACGGGTGTACCGATCGGATTGACTAGCGAGCTTGAATAGAGAATGTCTTGGTAAGCTGCGAAGATGCCGCGTGTACCAGTCTCACGTCGATCTTTGACGTAGCCGCGAAGCTGGAACTGGCCGCCGACGGCAATGTCGTTGATCGGAGTGCCGTTCAAGTCGGTTACTTCCATGCGCAATTCAACGATGTCATTCGCGTCAGCGTTGCCAACTCGGACGGTCACCTTCGCTTGCGAACGAATGCTGCGAGCGTCTTCGATCGTGTAGGTGAATTGGTCGGTACCGCTAAAGCCACCGTTTGGCGTGTAAAGTATTCGACCCTGTGCATCGATTGTAGTCGAGCCACTCAATCCGTTCGTCACTGCGACAACGTTGATGGTGCCAGTAGAGCCAGGCAAATCGTTCGACAGCACATTGATTGGGAATCGAACGGAACCGAACGGAATCGTGGTCGACAGAGAATCATCGATCGCGAACGGAAACTCGTCGCTGTTACCGACGATTTCAATCGAAGTGCTCAAGAAACGAATGCGTTCAACCGGCACTGAGGACCCAGGAACGTCGAACAACAGAGTGTCGTTCGCTGGCGAATTGTCGGCTGGATCAGGAGTGAACTTCGCGACGCCTGGAGAACGAGCGGTGAAGGTGATCGACGCGAGGCGAACTTCATCAGGGAAATTCATCGAGCCTGGATCGGCATTGTTACCGGTCGAGTTGAAGGCACCGAACTCATTGATAATCCCAGGGACAGTTGCGTCGCCGCTGATTCCGTTGACATAGCTGTTGAAGAAGTCGACATCAAAGTTCAGCGATGAACCCGCGTCTGGAATCGTTGTGCTAACCAATTGCAGGTTGTACAGCAGGTCCATGTAAGCGGCGAACACGCCCGGTGCAGAAGAAGGTGCGCCGCGGTCGTTACGGAAGTCATCGACCAACACCTCCAGCTTGAAATCCTGACCTTGCTGAATTGCACTGATTTCGTTGCCGTTCAGGTCGGTTGTGCGAAGACGATAGATGACGTCTGTGTTCGTATTGACATATGGAACGATGTGGAGCGTGACTTCAGCGGTGGTTTGGTTGCCATCGGAGTCAGCCGCGGTGTAGGTGAATGTCTCGGAGCCGTTGAAACCACGAACTGGTGTGTATCGCAGGGCCTTGCCGCCAGATGAAATGCTTACTTGTCCGCCACCGGAAGGCTGAGTCACCATGATGATGGTGAGCGCACCAGCTTGACCTTCGATATCGTTCGCCAAGACGGCGAGCGGGGTATCGATCGCATTCAAAGTGATATCAAACGAATCGTCGATCGCAAGCGGATCTTCAAAGAACAGGTTGACGTTTACAACAACTGTGGCGGTATCGGTTTCACCAGCGGCGTTGCGCATGGTGTACTCGAAAGTATCTTGGCCGATGAAGCCCGCTGGAGGTGTGTAAAGAATCTTGCTATCCGAGCTGACTTGAACGATTCCGCCCGCTGTGCTGCCGCTGGTCGAGACAATCTCAAGCAGTTCGCCGGGCAATGCAAAGTCGTTGGCTAGGACGTCGATCGAGTTCTGGACTGAGTTGCGGCTAACGGTGACGTTGTCGTCCGTTGCCAGCTCGAGCGTCGGAACAATGCTTACCATGTAGTCTTCAACTTCGCCACCAGCAGCTCGACCGGTTGCGCCAACGCCGGCTTGGTTCGAATAGCGGAAGCGAGCGAAAGTATTGCCGAGAACAGCGCCTGCAGGAGCAGCGAAGGTTAGTGTGGATGTACCCGTTGCGAGTGAGACATCGCTAATCACTTTTTCGCCGGCATCATTGAAATCACCGTCGCGATTAAAGTCGACCCAAGCGCTGAAGTAAGACAGAATCCCTGTTGAATTAACTGCAGTAACCGAAACTCGATTCGAGGAACTGCCACGTACGAGTGGCCGCGTGAAGACGATCCCATCTTCATCGTCGATCACGACGTCGTTCAGATCCAATCTGCCAGTTGTATCGTCTCCGGTTGCGGTCGGCGAAAATTGGCTGGATTGTTCGTCGTCCCAGTTAGCACCTAGCAGTAAACCTGGCACGAATCCGGCGGAGGCTTCGCCGAAAGAAGCCGGAGCGTCACCGAAGTCGACTGTTAACTTGTTTCCGAAATTCAGACCTGCCAAATTCGGGGCATCAATTGCCGCATTGCCAGTCACGACTACTTGGTGCTGAAATCCACTGGCGGCATTTGGGAACGTTTGAACGTAACCCGGTTCAACCACTTCGCGAATGTTGTATGTTCCAGGACCAGGGAAAGTAAGCGAGTACTCACCCCGTTCATTGGTCTTTGCGGATGGTTCACCGATGTCGATACGATGGTCGCCATCGAGGTCCAGGTATAGTCGAACACCAGCGATGACGACTTCGCCTGGATCGCGAAGTCCGTTGCCGTTCACGTCATTCCACTTAACACCCGTTGCGTTCAAGTTCAGTTGTTCATGGCCAAAGTTGACACCGAAGACCGTGTTTGTGCCAGTTACTGTAACGGTCGTCTCACCTGACTGCGGAGTGGTCAAACGGTAGCCAGAAGGAACGAGTGCGCGAACCGTGTGTGTGCCGGCTGGAACGAGAATCGAATAATCACCTGATGAATTGGAAACCGCGCTGAACTCGTGGTTATCGAATTGATCGTTATTATTCAGGTCGACGTAAACTCGAACTCCAGGGAAATCCCAGTCACCGGCATCTTTCGTGCGGCTTAAGTTTTTGTCGATGAAAACGTTACCGTTGATGCGACCACCGACCAAGCCGGTTGAAAGGCCATAGGCAAGCGTGTTGATCGTATCGCCAACGCCACCGGGCAACGGTTGACTAATGTTGTTGGGTGTGAATGGTAGATACAACACATATTCGTCAACGCTGAAATTCAGACGCTCATCGTCTGCTGTACCAAACGTAAAGTCGCGGCCGGCGCCAGCGAATATGAATGGATCATAAAATTGATCCATGATGCCATTCGTGGCGTTGAAACCTTGTTGATGAAGACCGCCGAAGAAGTGACCCGCTTCGTGCGCAACCACAGTGGCAATCAACTCAGCGATGTACTGAATGCGGGTCGCACTTCCGCCAATTGGGACGGTGTTGGCATCACCAACTAGAACGTCCATCATCACTAAGGCGGTTTCTGTGGTGTCGAAGTTGCCCACGTCAACGGACTCGGCAATACCGATCAAACCTGGATTCGCAACAGTCGGATCACCAACCAGTTCTTGAAAGGTTCCACCGACGATAACGCGGCTAACGTTGGGGTTGCCCCATGGATCGGCAACGTTGCGGCTGTTAACGACTTGAATAGCAACATTGCTGCTGGTCGAGTTCGTTTGCAAGAACTGGAATTTCTCAAGCGTTCGACGAGTGATCTCCTCGATCAATGCCGGTTCGTCAACGGGCAGTAAGCCCCAAGCTGCCAACGATCGCGAGAATGGACTGAAGCGAGCGCTTCCTACGCCGAAGCCGACTGTATCGCGAGCGACAATGGCACCGTCGAAGTCAAGGAAAAGGATTTGCTGACTTCCGGCCGTCTGCCTTTCCATCGCTGAACGGTAGACAGACAAAGTTGCTGTGTAGGCATTGAGAACATCGCTAACTCGGAAATAGTACCTTCCTGAGCTAGGAATCACATACGCAAGGCTCGCATTGCCGACCGGAGCACTGGCTGAACCCGTGAGTGGCGATGCGTCTGGATAAGTTCCACCGGAGAACGAATTCATCGAAATCAGCTCGCGATTGGAGCTGTCATAAAGCGAAATAAGCGGCAGTACGACCGCGGCGTTCGCGTTGAGGCGAGCATCAAAAATATCGCCCGCCCTTAAATCGAACGATACCCAATCCTCATCCAACGGACTCGTGTTGTTGCCACTTAGGACAACTCGAGTCGTCTCATTCAATGGAATATGCCGAGCCTGACCGAAGCTGTTATTGGGCTCTTGCTCGCTGACACTGACGCTGGTCGTTGGGTCACCTTCGGGTCCGCCGGTGGTCGATCCGCCAGCAGATTGACCACGGTTGGCGACGTAACTAACCACGGATGAACGCGCTTCAGTGTTCGTAAAGAATCCCGTTGCGTTCACCAGCGCAGGATTCCAATCCGCGTTCATCATCTCGCGGCGTTCCAGCTTTTCGAGGACGCCACGTCGAAGTGTTTGCCGCAGTTGTTGGTGTTTCGCTGTTGATCTGCCACTGACGGATCGCTTGGCAAACATTCCTGACTTACGAGACTTCACGTTTTAGTCCTCTACTGGATCGAGCGGCCGGTGTAGAAAAGGGAT
>JBGSJB010000710.1:0-2446 GCA_041742175.1 Pirellulaceae bacterium | reverse complement strand
CATTCAAAAACTACTCAAGAGCGACACGTCTTTCACTTCGGCTGACAAGCTCAAGCACTGGATTGCGACTTCGGAAACGTACAATTGGCAAGCGGGGTTTGAAGCGAGTCCGCAGTGGGTCATTAACGCCGATCATGACTTCCAGTTTGTCGGCGGAGCGTGGTCCAGCCATCTGCTTTTCCGATATCCGCTGCCGAATGATTCAAAGATCGAGTTCAAATCTTCGGTGAAGGATAAGAAGACGGGAGGTGTGTTCAGTGGTGGCGTTGCTTTGGCGAGCGGTCAGTCGGGCGACTATTTCGCCTCCGCGCCAGGTGGTCGCAGTATCGGTCAAATCAATATTGGCGAATTGAGCGAAGAAAACCCACTAAAGCTCGAAGCCACGTTCGATGAGAATTCGGTTGCGATCACTTTGAATGGTGAAAAGGTGAACGTAGAGCAGCAATCGGCGGCATCCGTTCCATTTCTAGGCTTCAATAACTACCTTGCGAACGAGTGCGAGTTTTCAGATATTCAAGTCTCGGCAACGGTCGCGATCCCGCGCGAAGTCGATTTGCTGGATGAGTCGCTCACGGGCTGGAGCGCCCAGTGGTTGGGTCACGCCGTGCCCGCACTGAAAGCCTCGCTAAACGTTGACGCAAGCTCCAAAGTAACCATCGAACCGACTGATGTTGAGTTCGCCGAAGACGAACCAACCCCAACAAAGTGGACTTACAATGAGAACGAGTTGCGGGCCGGCGATCCTTCTGCTGCGAGAGACAACGCTAACAAAGTCACGAATGATGATGCAGATCACGCACACTCTCACGATGCTGATAGCGATACGGATACCGACGTCGTCAGTCGACAGAGCATGCTGGGTTATGCGAGACTGATTTGCGAGGGCGAGAAGGTTGAGTTTGAATTTTTCCACGATGCGAAGTCAAACAACGCCGCACCGGTCATTGGCAAGGTGGCTTACTTAATTCGCAACGGCAAAGTCAAATTACACTGGATCGTAACTCCGATGGATCTGAGGACCTCCGATATCAGCGTAAGCAATCAAGCGGATGATCCCAATGCAGAAGTGCTTGCTCCCGTTGTTCTCGAAGACCAAGCTTGGACTCGCGCTGCGATTCGATTGGAAGGTGGCAAGGTAGTACTCGCGATTGGTGGGACCGATGTTTATCGCCGACGGATTGAATAGAAGAGTCCGGTTCAGTTCGGATTTTTTTGCGATCCTTCTAAAGATTCAGTGCGGATTCGAAATGTCGTGCTTAGCGGTGATTGGCCTACAGACATCCCCGCCGACCTTTGGGAGAGCAATTAGCGACTACACTTTCTGCAGAGCATTACGGTTGTATCGATCTTGACTGCATGAATCCTGTGGGAGGTACCACCTTCCGTGCGGGCCAGCTGCTACACGTGGACTTTTTCGATGGCGATTGGCAGCATCTCGAAATGGTGTCGATAGAACTTTCGACTACGGAATGGTCGTTAGAAATTCACCAAGGAAGGTCTGCAAAAATGTTGCGAGCGATCCCATTCGCTTTGGTTGGATTGTTTTTGTGCTTTGCGAGTTGTACGTCGATATCAAAGCGTACACCCATCTGCTATGTCAAACCGGCACATCAGTTCAACAGCGAGCAATCACGACAGGCGGCTCAGGTTTTTTGGACCGCATTTCAGTCGGCTGACTACGCAAGCTCCGATCACGCGCTCAGTTTGCTTACGCAGGCATCCGCCGCCGATCCAACCGACACGCATCTGATCGAGCTAACCGGGCTGTGCAGTTTCTGGAAAGTCGTCGAACACAATCGAGCCTGCATCCCTTCGCAGCAGCTCGTCGGTCTCGCTCAACAGAGTTTGGCGTATGTTGAGGAAGCTGGTCGACGCGAGCCGTGCAATCGACTAACACCAGGCTTCATCAGTTCTGCGAAATACCAGTTGGGAGCGATGCAGTGCGATGCCGCTATGAAGCAGCAAGCCAACTGTGAACTGCAACGCAACACCGAAATTTATCCTCAGTTTCATGGTTTTGTTGAGGGTTGGGTGCTGACAGCGATGTTGCCTCCGGATCACCCAGCGTACGAAGACGCAGTGGAAGCTTACTTTGCAACGCTCGATTCCTGTGCGGGTATTCGAGTTCCGAGGTCGTTCCCGAAAATCGGACCAATCGGTTTGTCGATTCTAGCTAAGCGATCAAAAACAGAAACGGTCTGTTACAACACGAACATCGCGCCGCACAACGTCGAAGGCACAATGTTGGGCTTGGGCGATGCCTTGGTCAAGCAAGGAAAACTACGGCAAGCGAAGATGGCTTACCAGAGCATTCCTCAAATTCCCGCTTACGTGAACTGGCCTTTCAAAGAAGTGCTCGCGCATCGCATCGAGCACATGGAAGCACTGCAGCGGAAATGGGTTGCGGATTCCGGCTGTGTCGACGCTGCAGAGCCCGCGATGCTGT
>JBGSJB010000709.1:0-3367 GCA_041742175.1 Pirellulaceae bacterium | reverse complement strand
TTTTGAGCGATATCCCGCCACGCCCTTCGCAGAGCCTCTGAGCGTGCCACCCTAAAACTAAGAGTTGACAAAGCACTAGTTGAAAATCGATTTTCTGCGATAACTTACAGTATGGCAAAATCTACCCGACCTCGGCAGCCCGAGCTGTTCACAATTTATCATATCGGCCCAGAACAAAACGGGCTCGCGCTGGCCGCTGCGCTCAAGGCGCTCGCGAGCGATTGCAGTTGGGGACAAGCGAAAAAGTGGCTATTGAATAGTCACGTTCAGGTCAACGGCAATTTGTGCTTGGACGCGGCCCGGCGAGTTAAGACGAAGGACGTCGTCAAAGTTTGGCATCAACCGCTGGCGAAACCGATCGAGTCGGCGGACTTGCGGCTCGCTTACTGGGACGAATATCTGCTGGTGGTCGAGAAGCCGGCAGGAGTGACAAGCGTCCGGCATTTCGAAGAGCGAAAGATCTCGACCAAGCGGCGACAATTGCAGCCGACGTTGGAAGAGTTGCTGCCGCCAGTTTTGGCGAAGGTGCAACACCTGCGTTGGCCGCCTCTGCCACCGAAAGGTATGAATCGCGGTCGTCGCGAAAGCAAGCAGCCGTTTAACACCAGTCACATTCAGAATTCGAAATTGATTCCGCCGGAGTTGCAGGTTTTTCCGGTGCATCGACTTGATCGCGAAACCAGCGGGCTGATGATCTTTGCGCGGACGCGTGTGGCTGAACAAAAGTTGACTGCGATGTTCCGTCAACACTCGATCGAGCGCGAGTACGTTGGTGTAGCGATCGGTGAAGTGCATCCGCAGACGATTCGTTCCAAATTGGTCCGCGATCGCGGCGACGGGCACCGCGGCAGCGCACCGGATGATGCGACTGAAGACACCCAAGAGGCTGTGACGCACATTGTTGCGACAGAACATATTGTTGCACCCGAGCAGCAGGTGATCGCCTACTCGCTGATTCGTTGCAAGCTGGAGACCGGCCGCACGCATCAGATTCGCATCCATCTGTCCGAAGCTGGTCACATGTTGTGTGGTGATAAGATTTACAACCGCGCCTCAGACGGCGTCGTCATGAGCGACCGCAGTGGTGCGCCACGGCACGCCCTGCATTCCGATCGACTCGCTTTCAAACATCCGTTTAGCGGCGAGAAGATGGAGTTTCACATGCCCATGCCGCGCGAATTGGCGAGTTGGTTCGCACGAATTCAGAAAGCTGCTGCCGCGAATCGGCCTACTGCAAATTCCAATGCCAATGCATCCTCCCAGCCCCACCAGCAATCGACTTCGCCAACATCTTTGAACTCGCATGACGAAGAAGAGTAAATCGCAACCATCCGCTACTGAAGTGGAATCACCAGCGAGTGTAACTGAGCTAGTAATCGCTGCTGCGGCTAAGCTGCGGGATCGAGTTGATGCGCTGAACTTTGGGCCGACGGTTCCTTGGGTCTACAATCCGCTTAAGTACGCCTGGCAAACCCACCATCAGTACCTGCAGAATTACGTGCGAGTAAGCTGCAAAGTGCTGTTTTTGGGTATGAATCCCGGTCCCTGGGGCATGGCGCAGACCGGTGTGCCGTTCGGCGAAGTAAGTGCGGTAACGGATTGGTTGCGCATCGATGCTGCGGTGGGCAAGCCGCCGCGTGAACATCCGAAACGTTCCATCGAAGGGCTCAGTTGCAAGCGTTCGGAAGTCTCTGGTCAACGGCTGTGGGGATTGTTTCAGCAGCGATTCGTGAAGCCTGAGAAATTTTTCAAAGAGCATTTCGTTGCCAACTATTGCCCGCTGGTGTTCATGGAGGATTCAGCTAAGAACTTGACGCCCGACAAGCTTCCAACGAACGTTCGCGAACCGCTTGAGCGAGTTTGCGATGAACATTTGTCGGAGTTGATTGCAGCTCTCAAGCCGCAATGGGTTATCGGTGTTGGTGCATTCGCGGAAGATTGCTCGAAGCGAGTGCTTGGTACCAGTTCAATAAGTGCCAGCTCGCTTACAGATGCGCGGCTTAGGGCAACTGTTCAAGTTGGTCGCATACTGCATCCCAGCCCAGCATCGCCGGCCGCGAATCGCGACTGGGCTGGTACTGCTACTAAACAGCTTGTTGCACTGGGTGTGTGGAAATCTGCTTGAACTAAGATTGGCGCTTACGCCATCGCGAAACTATGCAGTATGAATCGCGCGTTTGGAAACTGCCATCGCAGCTTCGTGCAGCAATTCCGAGAGCGTGGGATGCGCATGGCAGCAGCGGGCGACATCTTCGCTGCTCGCACCAAACTCGATGGCAGCGGTTGCTTCTGCGATCAAATCGCCAGCACGAGCGCCGATAATGTGCACACCGAGCACTCGATCCGTTTTCGCATCGGCCAATATCTTCACTCGACCTTGCGTTTCGCCAAGCGCCATTGCGCGACCACTCGCTCCATACGGGCAAATTCCCTTCAAGTACTCAACGCCAGCTTCCTTCAGTTGCTCTTCTGTCTTGCCGACGCTTGCGATCTCTGGGTTGGTATACACGATCGCTGGAATCGCGTCGTAGTTAACGTGGCTGTGAATTCCGGCAATTCGTTCAATGCAAACGATCCCCTCTTCGCTGGCTTTGTGAGCCAGCATCGCGCCGCCGATAAGATCACCGATCGCATACAGACCCTTCACAGCGGTTTGGAAATTCTCATCGACCGGAATGAAGCCGCGTTTGTCAGTCTCAATTCCCACCGACTCGAGCCCTAAATCAGCCGAGCATGGAATGCGGCCAGTCGACAATAGCACGCGATCGCATTCGATCGGTTCGGCATCTTTGCATTTCACGATGCACTTGTCACCTTCAACGCGCGCGCTCTCCACCCAACTCTTCGTGCGGAACTGAATTCCCTGCTTCTCAAAGACGCGATGCGCAATCTGTCCAATCTCATAATCGAGTCCCGGCAGAATGCGATCCATCGCTTCCAAAACAATTACCTCGCTGCCCAGCCGTTGCCAAACACTTCCGAGCTCCAATCCGATGTAGCCGCCGCCGATGACGACCAGACGTTTGGGCACCTCAGTGAATCCCAAAGCCATGGTGCTGTCGCCGATGCGCGTACCGTCTACTTCGATCCCTCGCATCGATGCAGGGCGGCTGCCCGTCGCAAGTAAGATGTGCTTGGCTTTGATTGTTACGGGGCCGTCTTTGGTCTGAACGGAAACCGTTTCAACGCTGGCCAGTTTCCCGCGACCACGGTAAGCCGTTACTTTGTTCTTCTTCAGCAGCATGTCGATGCCGCCGGTCAATTGTGAAACAATCTGATCTTTGCGTTTCATCATCGCAGCGAGATCTAGTTGTACGCCGCTGAGTTTGACGCCGTGGGCCGCGACACCATGCTGCGCTTCGTAGAA
>JBGSJB010000708.1:0-11761 GCA_041742175.1 Pirellulaceae bacterium | reverse complement strand
GACCTGCGAAGTGCTCACGCTGTTGCAGACCGGCAAGCAAACGATGCTGCCCGTCGTGCTACTCGATTCACCCGGTGGCGATTATTGGTCGCACTTTCACGAATTCATCGACAGAACTTTGCTGGCCGATGGCTTGATTAGTCCTGAAGATGTGGCGCTGTACAAAATCACAGACAGCGTCGAAGGCGCTGTTGAAGAGACGCTGCGATTCTATCGCGTTTATCACAGCATGCGGTATGTCAACGACACGCTGGTGCTCCGCATCTGCCAGCCTCTCGGCAGCGACGATCTGGATCAGATCAATGAGTCTTTTGCGGACATCGTTGTCGAAGGCAAGATTGAGCAAGTCGCTGCGCTCGCTGAAGAAGCCAACGAACCCGAATTGGCTCAGTTGCCGCGCATTAAACTGCGATTTAATCGCCGCAACCTCGGCCGACTGCGCATGCTGATCGATGCCATTAATGACACCTGCCCAACCTGTTCCGTTTCATCGACCAATTGCTGACAGACTATTCTGGAAGTTGAACGTACAGACTTCTGAGTGAATTAGCCGGAATGCGTTAGCGTCCGGTTAACCAAAGAAGAAACCGGATACTAACGCGTTCCGGCTAACGGTCTACCTAACAGCTTTAAATTGTCCGAGCACTGATTGTAGAATATTGCAACTTTCGAGAATTCGCTGATGAGCGGCGAAGGCGATGGGAAGGGCGATGGCGGTTAAAGCGACGATGGCTAACAAAAAGATCTGATCTCCGGCGTCGACTTTCGACGACAATGCAAGCAACCCGAGTGCAGCCAGTGGGATCGCTGCGGCGGAGGCGAGATAGTTGGTAGCGCGGGCTTTCATGCGAGCAGCGCGATGTGTCAACTTCGCATCTACCATGGTCGGCGCAACGAGCGACGGATAATAGATCGTGGTCGCAACCAGAGAGATTCCGAAAAACGGATAGATCCAAGCGAAGCCGCCGCAGATCACTAGGCTGAGAAAGAACTCGATGGAACTGGAGAGTGCAAAACTAGGTTCCGCCACGCGTAGAGCGATCGGGAACGCGACGCCTGCGATTGCCCACAGTGTGCCCCCGATTGTTGCGGCGCGATGGCCGAGATTCCAAGCACCATCGAGATCGCGTTCATCGGCGGGTTCTTCGTTCCGGGCTCGCCACAAAGCTAACTGGAGCGGTCGGATAATCAAGATCACCAGGACTGCACCGATCGGGAACGCGATGCAATTGATGGCGAACGACACATCTTCGAAATACTCAAGCAACGCGGGATAGTGGCGTTCGATCGAATGGTGGTTGTATTGGTAGTTGAGTGCGCCGGCTAAACCATTCGGGACGAAGATGATTGCCGCGGTTACGATCAAGACTCGCAACTTCAGAATCCAAGCGCGCCATGACCGTGCATCAGGCTCGAAGTACTCTGCCGCGCGAGTGTCCAGAGCCAAACGCAACCGGCCAGCGAACTCGCGAGCGTTCCTCGGTCGCAGCTCGCGATCTTCAGCCAGCGCGTGCCGCAGAGTTTTTTCTAGCACCCGCGCCGCAGCAGTATTTGCGGGTCGAATCATGCGCGGCGTTTCGCGACGCATCGCCGATTGCTTGTCAATCGCGTTGCTCCAACTGTCGAACATATCCGAAGGTTGCACCGGTCGACGTCCGTGCCAAACTTCCCACAAGACTATCGCTAACGAATAGAGATCGGAGCGCTCGTCTAGGTCTTCAGCGGAACCGTTGACGCGCGGATCAGCAACTTGTAATTGCTCGGGGGACATATAAGCTAACGATCCGCCGAAGTAGACCGCAGCTCCCGCTCCGCCAGCGTCGCCACCGAAGCTAACGTTGAAGTCAGCCAGCTTGGGAACGGCAGTGGCCGTCAACAATATATTCGCGGGCTTTACATCGCGATGCATGATGCCACGCTCGTGCGCCGCAGCGAGTCCTTCGGCAAGTTGAATGCCTAACCAAGCGACAACTTGCGGCCACTCTAATTTTGAAAGCTGTTCGCGCTCAACGGAGTTTTCGGGAACCTGCTGACCCGCTTTGATCAGTGCTGCATCGATGGTCGTCAACAGCGTCGCCCCGCTGAGCTGTTCGAGCGGCATGTCCGTTGTCGACTTGATTGTTTCCGAGAGCGTGCCACCTGGAACATATTGCATGTACAGCAGGATGGCGTTGGGGTTCGTGATCTGTCGCTGATCGTACAGTCGCACGACGTTGGCATGGTCCAGTTGCGAAAGAGCGATCGGTTCATCGCTGCCATGCTGCGAGACTTTCAGCGCGACCAAGCGTTGAATGGAAAGCTGACGCGCGAGATAAACACTCGCGAACGCGCCTTGGCCGAGCGTTCGAATGATTTGAAAGTCATCGATCGTTTGTCCAGGCTGAAGTCCAGGCGTTTTGCCGACTGAACTTGGCGGTTTCCGTGGAACTTGTCGCGCGAGGAACTCAGCGATAATGCCTTGCAAGTGCGGAAAGCGATCGCGGTAATCCAGCTCCGACGGGATTTCTCCGCACGCTCTGCGAATCTGAATTTCTTCTAACACCAAGTCGATTGGAATCTGGCCTTCGAAGTACTGTGGTTCCAGAATGCGATCGTAGAAGCTGAGGGTACGGAGGAAACCAGCATCCGCCGCTTGCGCCATGTCAAACTTGACGATCTCTGCCAAGATCAATCGACGCGCGGGCGGTGAACATTCCGGAAGCAGTTCAATTAATTCGCTCGCATCGGTAACCGGCGCAATATCACCCGCACGCAGCAAGCACGCATCGAGATGCTGAAACGTGACGACGATTGTCTCTTCAATGTCGTTCGTCATAGTCAGCTCACGACTTACTGTGGGTTAGTCAGGAAAGTTTGTATGGTCGTAGGTGATTTTACGCCCCCAAATTCTTCGATACATCAGTGCGATAGGCGACGAGAGCTGGAATAATTCCTGCAAGCGTAGCGAGTACCACCAAGCCAGGAATCAAAGTCAGCTCGTAAGCCGTGATTGTGTTGAAAAATCCGATCTGCAGTCCAGTTCGCTCTTCAACCATATCCGCGCAAGCGACACCGACAGCATGCCCAGCGAACCATCCAAGCATTCCGCCCAATATAGCAATCAACAGTGACTCAAGCAGCACGACAAACAACACGATATCGCGTCGGGCCCCGAGCGCTCGCATGACTGCAATGTCACGCCGCCGGTCGCTCATCGAATTATAGATACTTACCAAAATGCTGATGCCGCTGACCACGCACACAACTATGGTCAAACCGAGCAGCGCGTTTTTAACTGGGCCAACAAACATCTCGAGCATATTCGAAACTTCTGCGATCGGCGAAACAGCCTGCATGCGCATCGTCTTGTTAACTGGGCGTTCGATTTGAATCGCGAACAGCGGATTGCCGGGCTTAACTAACACTGCGACAACATCGCGTTTTTCCAGCGGCAACGGATCGCGGCTGGTCTGACCTTCGCGGGCCACGTCGACTTTTAGTTCATCTGGATGCGATGGATCGACGAACGCTCGCGCGTGATTGTCCATCAAGTAAAAGCCTTCGATATTGATAAACGCCGCGCGGTCGTTAGGCGTTCCGGTCGGCGCGAGCACTCCCACCACTGTAAATGCTTCGCCGTGGCCCGCGCCCTCGGGATCGCCATGAGTCGTTTGAATTTTGTCACCGACTTTCACATTCATCGTCGTGGCCACTTGAGAACCAAGGACCGCTTCGAAGAAACCATTCTCTGGCGAATCAGTTACAAAGTTTCGCCCTTCCGCAAACTGATACTCCAAATCATTCATTTTGCCGTATCGCAACTTGTTAAAAAAATCGGGCGTCGTGCCGACGACGCGAAACGGTCCGTAATAGTCACCCAAGCAGATCGGAATTGCGAATCCGCCTTGAGTGAACACACCATAACTTCCTTGGCGTTCTGGTTCCGCAATTCGGCCTCCGATGCGTTTGATTTCCTTCGCGCGCTGGTCGCCCGGAAGAAACTCCAAGTAATCGTCGTAGGGCAGAACTTCGATCGGTTTGCTGAGGTAGAACACCGAATTGAGAACCAACTGCAGAGAACCGCCGCGAGCGCCAACAATTAAGTTGTAACCCACGTTGCTGTTGCGATCGAAAGACTCCGTGATCGTCCAACTGATACTGAGCACCAAGACGACGAGCGCGACACCAAGCGCCATGCTGAACACCGTCAGAATGGTCGCAAATCCGCGCTGCTGCATGTTGCGCCAGGCGATGTGCAATAAATTCATAAGTCAAATACTTTCGAAATCGCGGCGAGACTACTTCTTACTGCCAGCGTGAACTCGGTTCAATTCTTCCAGTCGATCGACGCGCGTGAACTGCTCCGCGATCGACATCGAATGCGTTACGATCAGCAGAGCGATGCGTTCTTCGGCGCAGCTATCGCGAATCAAGTCGATAATCATCTGCTGGTTGGTTGGGTCGATATTCGCGGTCGGTTCGTCGGCGAGCAGCAGTGTTGGACGATTCGCTAGAGCTCGCGCGACCGCAACACGCTGTTGCTGACCAACGGAAAGCGCCGCGGGTTTGTGATGCAAACGTTCACCCAATCCTACGCGACGCAGTAGATCGACGGCTCGCTGTGGATCCGGCTTGCGATTGCTGAACGTCATCCCGAGTCGCACGTTTTCGAGCGCTGTGAATCCAGGCAACAGATTGAAAGTCTGAAACACGTAGCCGATCTTCGCCGCTCGTACACGATCGCGCCCCGCTTCGCTCAGTTTCAGCAGATCAATATTGTCCAGTTCGATGCGTCCGCTGTCGGGTGTCATGATCCCGGCGATGCAATGCAGGAGAGTTGTTTTACCTCCGCCGCTTTCGCCGATCAGGACCATTTGCTCTGCATCGCCGATCGTGAACTGCTCAACGTCCAGCACCGGTAGACGCTGGCCATCCGGCAACTTGAACGACTTCTTCAGTTCCTTGATCTGCAGCATTCCAGTTTCCGTGGGTGGGGGGTGGTTGAGGGTTGAGGGTTGAAGGAGATTAGATGCGGCGGCGGATTGCGCGGGAGATGTCTCGCTTGGCGTCTGCTTTTTTCATTTTTTCGCGTTTGTCATGTAATTTCATTCCTTTGCAAAGGGCCATCTCACACTTAACGATTCCGCGTTCGTTGAAGTACATTCGCATCGGAACTAGTGTCAGCCCCTTTTCGCTTGCTCGACCGATGAACTTGACCATCTCCCGCTTGTGAACGAGCAACTGGCGGGGGCGTTTCGGTTCGTGATTCCAAACTGTCGCTTGCGGATACTCCGCGATATCGCAACTGACCAACCACAACGTTTGTCCACGTACTCGACCGTAGGCTTCGTCGAGTTGGCACTTGCCATTGCGCAGACTTTTCACTTCGCTGCCGAGCAGCATGACACCACACTCGATCGCATCGAGGATCTCGTATTTGTGCTTGGCTTTGCGATTCTCGTAGATCGTCTTAAATGTCGGCGCAACCACAGCCTTGCCAGCTACCGGTTTCTTGGCCGTCGATTTGGCGGTTGGCGGTGGTTTGGTTGGCTTCGCTTTTTTTGACTTATTCAACTGCTGCAACTCGATCGATGTGACTAGGTTCAAGCCTTTGGTGTTCTTCTTGAGCGTTATTCTACGCGTTATTGGGCGGTACGATGAAGGGGATCTAACCGGCACGTGTATGATTGGAGTACAATGGGTTGGCCAATGGGCATTACGCGGCAGTTCTTCTACGCAGTTTCTTTTGGGCAAGTTCAAACTCGGCAAAGGCAATTGATTTACGATGGCGTTCGATCTTCCAGTGGTCTCTGAATCGGCTTCTTCGGGCAGTTGTGGGGGCGGTTCCGCCAGTGAGTCAACTGGGTTCACGCCCAGCCGCCGACTGCCACCTTGGTTGAAACGAGATCTACCTGTAGGCAACTTCAATAATTTCACTGCTGGCCTGCTCGACGAACTGCGACTAGAGACGGTTTGCGACAACGCAAAGTGTCCGAACCGCATGGAATGTTACTCGCAAAAAACGGCAACATTCATGATTCTCGGCAACGTTTGCACTCGGCCTTGCGGATTCTGTGCCGTGTCGCGTGGCAAGCCCGATGCGCTCGAGGTCGACGAACCGACTCGCGTGGCTGAGGCGGCGTTCCGATTGGGACTAAAGCATGTTGTGATTACTTCGGTCACGCGCGATGACCTGCCCGATGGTGGCGCCGAGCATTTTTACGAAACCGTGTTAGCCGTCCGCGCTCGTACCGGCGCGGCGATCGAGGTGCTTACTCCCGATTTCATCTTGCATCGCCATGGGCTCGATCGAGTCATCGAATCTGCGCCGGAAGTCTTCAATCACAACATGGAGACGATCCCACGTTTGTATCGCAAAGTTCGCGGACCGAAGAGCGATTACAGTTGGACGCTTGCTCTGCTGGCTCGAGTCAAAGAGTTGAATCCGCGGATCAAGACGAAGAGCGGATTGATGCTTGGTTTGGGTGAGACGCGCGACGAACTGCTCGATTGCTTAGCCGATCTGAGAAAGTTCGGCTGCGATTTCCTGACACTGGGACAGTATCTGCAACCCGGCGCGCGGTATCTGCCGGTTCAGCGATACGTTCCGCCGGAAGAGTTCAATGAGTTAGCTGCAATTGCAACCTCGCTGGGCTTCGAGAAAGTTGCCAGCGGTCCGTTCGTGCGCTCGAGCTATCATGCGCGCGAGATGACTGAAGAGACGGCGTCAATTTAAAGCTCAAGGTACACCACAACTAACTTCTCTATCCATTTTATGACAGGTTCAGCATGAAACAAACTCTTTTCGTCGCAAGTCTACTGTGCCTGAATCTCATCTGCCTTCGAGCGTCCAGTCAGGAGAATAAAGTGAACGAAGCTGCGGTCTCGGAAGATCCAATCAAGCTGTTTGAACCGCGCGAGTTTCAAGGCGAAGGCGACAAGGTTCTTAAGTATCGTTTGCTGAAGCCGCTAGGTTACAACCCGAACAAGATCTATCCGCTGGTGATTTTTCTGCATGGCGCCGGTGAGCGCGGCAACGATAACACAGCGCAGCTAAAGCACGGAATGGCTGAGTTTTGCAAGACAGCGCGACGCGAAAAGAATCCTTGCTACATCATCGCTCCGCAATGTCCCAAAGATGAGAAGTGGGCCAACATCGACTGGTCAGCCGGCGGTACGATCAAAATGCCTGAAACGGCGAGCGACTCCATGGCGCTGACACTTGCAGTTGTCGATTCGATGATTGAAGATGCCGCGGTCGACAAAAACCGAATTTACATAACCGGTTTGTCGATGGGCGGCTACGGAACTTGGGACGTTATCGCTCGGCGGCCCGACTTCTTTGCCGCCGCGCTTCCCATCTGTGGCGGTGGTGACCCAACGACGGCTGAGAAAATCAAACACATTCCGATCTTCTGTTTTCATGGCGATGAAGATAAAGCGGTAGCGGTCGAAAAGTCGCGGGCAATGATCGACGCAATCAAAGAAGCGGGTGGTTCGCCGCGCTACACTGAATACAAAGGTGTCGGTCACGATAGCTGGACGCAAACCTATGCTAACGATGCGACTCATGAATGGTTGTTTTTGCAGCGGCGCGTCAATGGTAAACCGGATGCCAAGTAGTCCTTTTCTAATCGTAAAGTGTTTTTGATTCCTTCCGAGTTCAGGAGCGCCTAGCGAACAAGCATGAAGCCCAAGAACCGCACGCGAGTGTCTAACCTTAAGCCGCATCAATTGGCGACTGTGTTTCCGTCGTTAGGCTACTTCGACGAGAAACGTGGCTATTGGAAAATGCTGGTTCATGGCCGAGTCTACTCGACGGAGTCGGTGCCGCTCGGAACTCGATTGATGCTGAAGGGGCTAAAGCGCGCGATGAAGGCGACTCCAGAGCAAATCGCTTCGGAGGTCTTTCAACAGCGCATCGGTGGCTTTATGACCAAGCCCGTTGCGCGTCGCCGAATCGTCTTGCAACTCGGGGAACATCGTCTGCAACTGAAACGTCGAACGCGCGGTAGCGGCGTCTTTTACAGCTTGTTGCGGTTGCCCAAGGAGCTAGGGCCATCGACAGCGGGTGTTGCTGAAGGCGCGCCCAACTCGCGAAATGTCGTAGCGATCAAGTTGCTGCGACCACCATCGGCAACTGGGTTGGTGCAGCAGCAAGCGATCGGCAACGTGCATTTCGTTCCGCCTCATGGGCTAAGCATCATCAGCGACATTGACGACACGATCAAAATGACCGAAGCGACGTGCCGCAGCGAAATGCTGGCGAACACGTTTCTGCGCCCTTTCGCAGCCGTCGAAGGCATGGTCGAACTGTACCAGTCGTGGCACGATCTCGGCGCGGAGTTCCATTACGTGTCGAGCAGCCCGTGGCAGTTGTACCAGCCGCTCGCGGACCTGTGCTTGTCGAGTAAGTTTCCGGCTGGCAGCATGCACTTGCGTTACTTTCGCATGCGCGACGAGATGTTTAAACGTTGGCGACCGATTCGCAATAACAAGAAGGTTGGCATTATCGCTGCGATTCTTAAGTGGTTGCCCAAGCGTCGCTTTATCTTGGTCGGCGACAGCGGCGAACGCGATCCCGAGATCTATCGATTCTTAGCGAAGCGTTTCCCTGAGCAAGTCGTTGCAATCTTAATTCGCAATCTGCAGTCTCGACCTCTTGATCGCCGCCGCATCGAAAAATTGGACGCCATCGGTCGCCATTGCGAAGTCAGAGTTTTCCGACAAGCCACCGAGTTGGTCGACATCGTCGATCGTTACCTATAGTTCGCTTTCGTACTCCTACTCGTACTCCTACTCGTTCCGAAATCCGATTCGAGTACGAGTACCATTTCATTGAGTACGAGTACGAGAATTAGTCTGCGAACGAGTATTAGTACGCGTGCGATGATCAACTCGAAGTCGCCAGCGCGAGGGTTTGCGATTACCATAGCTGGCTTCTCAAATTCTTTCGCACAGGGATTCACCTATGAAGCGTTGCCGGCTTGCGTTCATGTTCCTTTTCGCGTGCTTGTTCGTTTCGCTCGCTGATGCATATAGCAACGAATCGATGCGCATCGCCATCGACGCCCGCGATATCACTCGCAAACTCCTGCAGGCTGAATTGGAGATTCCGATTGCAAGCCAAGCGACGGAGCACAAAGTCGCGCTGTGGTATCCAAAGTGGGTTCCCGGTTCGCATGGTCCTGGCGGCCCGATCGCCAATGTGGCTGGCCTCCGCATCGAAGACAACAAAGGCAACACGCTCGTCTGGCAAAGATCGCCAGGCGAAGTCTATCGGATCGAAGTTACGGTGCCTCCGGACGTAGACCGGCTACGCGTTTGGATTCGTTACATCACGAATCAACCAACAACTGGATCGATGGGACATGACTCTTGGGGCAGCCCTCGGATCGGTGTCGTGACACCAAGTACCGTGCTGCTCTATCCTGAAGATGTCGACATCAATGCGCAGTTGATCGCGGCGACACTAAAGTTGCCTTCGGCTTGGAAACTCTCCAGTGCGCTGCCAAGTGCGGAATCGCAGGCCGATGACAGCGCCGAGACAGTCAGCTTCAAGGAAGTTTCGCTCAGCCAGTTTGTCGACAGCCCAATCATGTGCGGCCAGTACCGCCGAATTTTCAACTTAACCGATCCGAAAAAAGTCAAAAGTATTCCGCCTCATCGACTCTGCTTATTCGCCGACACACCGCAGAAATGCGAGATCGATGCTGAGATTCTTAAACGCTTGCAAGCGATGGTCACGCAAACAGCACTACTGTGCGGCTCGCATCCGTTCGATCAGTTCGATATTTTGCTGGCCGTGACAAACAACTTGCCCCCTAACGGACTTGAACATTCGCGGTCGACGTTCAATGTCTTGCCACCATCCGCCTTAAGTTCCTTCGCGCAACTGCGCGGTTGGAATCGCTTGCTGATCCCACATGAATATTTGCATGCTTGGTGCGGCAAGTACCGCCGCCCAGCGGGCATGGTAACTGCGAATTTTCATACGCCAATGAACACAGAATTGCTTTGGGTCTACGAAGGCTTGACGCAGTATCTCGGCGAGCTGGTTGAGGCGCGTTGTGGATTGATGTCAGTCGACCAATTCAAACATCGCCTGTTGGTAGAGCTGCAGAATGCGTTGCATCAGCAAGGGCGACAATGGCGAACGTTGGCGGATACCGGCGCCGCAGCTCACATTCTTCGCGATGGCAGCAGTTCGTGGCCAGGACTGCGAAGGAGCCAAGATTTTTACATGGAAGGTATGTTGTTTTGGTTAGAAGCAGACGCGATTCTGCGCACAAACTCGAATGGTGAGAAGTCGTTGGATGACTTCTGCCATGCGTTTTTCCAAGCGACTCGCGATACAACTGTGCCGAACCCTTACACACGCGATGACTTGATTCGCATACTCGATTCGCTAGTAAGTTACGATTGGGACGGATTGATTCGGCGGCGTGTGGAGTCGTATCAAAGCGAGTTTGACCCCAGCGTCGCAGACTCTCTCGGCTATCGATTTCAGATTCAAGAGCAGGCACCAGAGATTCCTGGCGATACATTTCGGCTTTCCGGCGCTGTCGACGCATATGATTCGTTGGGAGCAACATTTTCTACGGACGGTGTCGTGCGCAACATTCTGCTTGACAGTCCAGCCGATAAGGCGCGACTAGCACAAGGCATGAAGATCGTCAGCATCGGTAATTTCGTATGGAGTCCCGGACGCTTGTACCAAGCGATTCGAGATACGAAAAGCGGCTCGGTGATCGAACTACAAATCGTTGAAGATGAACAGTATCGAACCATTGCGATCCCGTATCATGACGGCCTTCGCGCATGGAACCTCATTCGAAATCCGGATTTGCCTGACCAGTTGGCCGAGATCTTAAAGCCACGCAAATTTGTCAGAGCGTCGAGCATAGCGCAGTAGCAATCCGTGAGTCTAATTGCTGAGCTACTGCAAGCCTCAACTCCTCTGACACTTCGGGCAGAAGAAGGTGGAACGTTGAGCTTGAACGATGCGTCGAATCTGAGCTTGTCGGCAACTGCAACACAGTTCGTCGGCTTTGTCGTAAACGCGATGCATGTTCTGATAGCTGCCAGGATCGTTGATCGCGTTGCGATACGTCCCGTCCGAAAGCGTCGAGCCTTCGAGCTCGATGGCTAGTTGCAGTATGTCGACCATGACTTGGTGCAGAACGGTTAATCGAGCGACGCTCAGTGCGGAAGCCGGCTTCGTCGGATCGATCTTAGCTTGAAAAAGCATTTCGGACGCATACAAGTTCCCAACGCCCGCAAGTAGTTTTTGATCGAGCAACGCAACCTTGATCGGACGCGCCGTCGATCGCAACCGCTGCACAAATTCTTCAGTGGTGATCTGCAAAGCGTCTGGACCAAGTCGTCCAGCCACGATGCGCTCATGCAGTTCTTCGGTCGGTAGAAGTTCCACGGTCCCCAAGCCGCGACGATCCCAAAACTGCAAACGCAATCGGTTAGCAAAGTCGATCTGCAAGCGAACGTGTTCGGGGTCGGGCGGATCATCGAGCGCCACGAGTCCAGTCATCTTCGGCTGCAGAATCAGCGAATCGTTGGCGGTTTGAATGACGACGCGTTTACCCAGTCGAGTGATCGCTGTGACTTTGCAATCGGCCAGTCGTTGATTGATTTCAACGATGCTTGGCCGAATCTGAATCGGTCGATAATTGCACTGCGGTTGCGATACGGCGACGATTCGCTTGCCGATGGTCGGGTAAATTCCGCGACACATCGTTTCGACCTCAGGCAATTCAGGCACGAG
>JBGSJB010000707.1:0-2751 GCA_041742175.1 Pirellulaceae bacterium | reverse complement strand
CCTTGATTCCGTAATCCTGCAAGCGATTGATCAAATACTGCCCAATAGAAATCGCTGTCGAGCGTCGACCCTTTACAACTGCCATGCGTAGCCCTGTCTCGTCGTACTGTTTAGTGACTCGTAATAGAACGCAGGAGAGGTGCCGCTAAGCTTAGCCTTAACGCTCCATTATCTCAACGAGACAATCGAGCGGCGTAGCGAGTAGCGAACCTGTTGAACCAGTCGGCCGAAATGTGCGTCCGGCGGGTGTCACGGGTGGCACTGGTGGCACGCCCTGAGGCTTTGCGAAGGGCGTGGCGGAATCAAAGTAACACCTCAAGCGATGACCAAGCTCGAAGCACCTCAGCACCTCGTTACGTTACGGTGCGAAAGAACTTGCAGAAAGCAGCGCCTTTCCTAGTTGCCAGGGGCTTTTTAGAGTCGCCATAATAATGTGGTTACTGTGGGTAGCGCTCACGTCGATTGCAGTAGCATGCGTGGCCAGCCTTTTTCAATCGTGAAAGAAAGCGAAGTGGACCATGAGCCTGCGATGCAATTGCACTGGGGTTCGTACGTTCTCGCAAACTGTGTCCATATTTCTTTTGGCAACGGCAGTTTGCATCGCTCAAGTCGACTCAAAAGAGATTTTTCTACCGGGTTTTGATTACTGGAGCCTAACGTCGGAAAACTTGTGGACCTGGTCGACAGTGAGCGAGAGCGTTTCGATATCGATCCAGTTTCACAAGAACCGTTGACAAGCCTCCTCAGCGTAAGCGAACTCGTGATCGGCAACGCGCGCATTTTAGTTATTTGCCACGCGTATCGCGTTCAGAATCAACGTATGACGCGACGCAACAAGCGAAAGGTCGTCACCGACTTCGGAGACATTATAGTCTAGGGAAAGTGGAGATGGTAAAACGCCGCGAATCGCCAAATCGATGAGGGAGTCGCAAGAGATCCTCACGATCCCATTGTAAATATCGAGAAAGCTGTGTTCATCACGGGCAATCGCGTGCAGTTTTTCGTTCGCGGCGTTCCATTCATCGCCGAGTTCACTTTCGGAGTCAAGCAGACCGGCCGGATACTCGTAATCCCCGCTGTTCCATCGATCATCATCTTCGAAGTCATCAACGAATTCACGGCCGCCTGAGACGTTTGCGCAAAGGTCAAAGTGCGGCGAACTGTTTCCAAGTTCAAAAACGTAGCCAATGGCAAGAAGCTTGCGTTGTTTAAGCGATGCCACAAACCTGCGAATTGCATCTTCGCTTGAATCGATCAGCAGCTTTTCGAGGACAAGCCAATCAGGAGTCATACTTCCGCCCGGCCCGAGCGGTCGAGCGGTCCGAGCAACCACTGTCCATTGTCTAAGCGGTCCACCGCGGATTCGGTGTTCATCGCCTTTTTGTTCTGTCCCATTGAATACGCTTTTCCGTCCAGTAGTCGACGAATTTGGCCATGTCACTCTCTGAGTGTCCGATACCTTGAAAATCGCCCTACTCCAAGAACAAATCGATTCACCTGCACTGAACAAATGCGTGCATCCGAATAGCTGACCGTCCCCTTTTTTGCCCCGCAAAAGTGGGCGCTTGGTATGCACTTTTGCCGGGCGAAAGGCGACCCGCAACCGGGACTTGCGACCACTAGTCCCTAGGCTGCGGCTGCTGCACCGCTGGACGCCTCGCCGCGCCGACGGATCCTGTGCTCTCACCTTCATCAAATAGGGTTGTTGGCTCCTCAGCCATAATTGATTCGTCCAGGTCAGCACTGTTCAGTTTGACGTTGAGTCAGGTCTGCGACTTTTGGTCAGCAACAGCTCCAACGCGAGCCCTCAGTTGCCACTGGGCTTGGTCGCCCGGCGGCAGTGTCGCTACGGGCTCGAACGTTACTTCGCTATTTGCGTTCTTTCCGCTCGTCGTACCGCCCGCGCTGACAAAACTCAACGCTTCCGGTAGGCCAGCCGTGATTTGTATGTCACGAGCTGGAGCTTTGCCTTGGTTCAGCACAGTGATGATATAGGTTACATTGTCTCCTGATGGAACTGGGTCTTGATCATCAATGACGGTCAGGCGTAGTCCGGGAAGCGTTAGTATCTGTGTCGAGATAGCGGTTTGAGCGATCAGATCTTCATCCTGAGCAGTTCCACACAGGTACTGAGCCGCTGCTACCTGTCGCAGTTGACCGCCCTCAAACGGACGCAGCGTGAAGGTGGCTTCCATCGTTTGTCCAGGCTGCAATGTACCCAACTCCCATTGTCGCTGACCCATGCCGCCCGTTTCAGGGTTACTAGTTTTCGCGGCTGTACTTACTTGCCTAGAAGAAGCCATCTCGCGTTGCTGAAGCGCCGCGTCCTCACGTTGCCGAGCATCTCGAACATCTGGTTTTGGCACATTGCGCGACGAAGGCTGAGGGTCACTGGCCTGCACAAGGTCAGCCGAGCGGGGGTAATAAACCTTCATGATCGCGTTAGGCGCGGGAGCGTCGCCATGATTAGTTACACGTACTGTGTAATTTGCCAGAGCACCCAGCGCCTGTGCACGGGGGCCATCAATGGCCACTGCCAGTACGGCTTGCTGGACGAGCGTTCCCGCGCGATTCGACTGCGCTTGTACCCCTTCGCCTTTAACTACGGCGCGGCTAGTGCAGCGTCACAGCTTGGAATTAGGGTTGGTAAATTGAGCGTTTTAAGCGAAGCTGATGGGAACCACGGAGGGATCCCATGCAAAAGAAGTATATTGTTCGGTTGAGCGATGACGAACGTGTTGAGCTAACCAG
>JBGSJB010000706.1:0-10869 GCA_041742175.1 Pirellulaceae bacterium | reverse complement strand
CTGGTTAGCTCAACACGTTCGTCATCGCTCAACCGAACAATATACTTCTTTTGCATGGGATCCCTCCGTGGTTCCCATCAGCTTCGCTTAAAACGCTCAATTTACCAACCCTAATTCCAAGCTGTGACGCTGCACTAGTCACAAGCGACAAACAATCTCTGCCGTCGGACGGCAGCGGCGAATTGAGGGGCAAGGCCCCGCAGATCGACCGCTTCAGCAAAGATGCGTACTACACATGGTCGGATTCCGATACTCAAGAGATGCTCCCTGCGGAATGGGCTACCGTAGAGCAGCGAGGTGATTAGAAGGATCTCAATGGTATCACTACCGTCATTCGACTGAAAAGTGCCGCCGTCAACGGCGACGGCGCCCTGCGAGCACTCGCCCATGTGGAATCGAGCATCGTTCAGCGCAGCATCTAGTTATCGTTACGCAACCGCCGTTGACGGCGCCACTTTCGAAGAACCGTGGGTCGCGATCTGCGCCGCTAGAAAAATTCGCTCAAGCCTACGGCGGCAACATGTCGGCCGCAGCGATTTCACGCGGAGCTTAAAGTGACGAAGTTTTTCGCAACTCTTGATTTGTCTCTACAAGAACGTAGGCATTTGTGAAAGCAGTTGCGACTACCGTTGCCGCTGGTTTGCATGGAATATTTTACTTGTTGCCACCGACGGTAAGAACTTCGGGCATGTTGCCGACGAGACAACTCAGCTCGAAGCCGCTAGCCGTCTTGCGGTACTCGACCTTCTTTCCATGAATTTCTTGCACTGCTTCTGTACCTTGAAGTTGAACGCGGAGTGCCTGCTCGAGCAGTTGGCGCCGCACATGCATTTGTTCCTCGCGGGTGAATACTTCGTTCCAATCGAATGGCATCACGACCGTCGAGATGTAGCGCATCGCGTCTTCACGCGTTTCCATCTTGCTGGTCGCGGCGGGGGACTTAACAAGGGACTTGACGCGATCAGCTCTTTCAGTGAAAGGGAGTTCGGCAATCTTTTGTAGCTCGATGTAGCTAGAACGCATTTGCTGGAACGCTTCCTGAACATCTCCGAAGGACAATGATTTTAGAAGGTTGGCTTTGCGTTTTTCCTCTGCGGCTTCCTCCTCAGTGGGAGGAGGGCCACCTGTGAAATTTAATGGCCCGGTGATCGTCAATAGAGCTTGTCCGGCCGCTTTCGGGTCATTGAGCTTCGTGACTTCTTTGATGATCTCGCGTTCCAGCCAATCACAGCTTATACGTTGGTCCTGGAGAATCGTGCTGGTCAAATCGTTGCTTGCGGGCAACTCACGCAGGGCAGTCGTGAGTTGGTCAATCTGGTCCGCGTTCAATCGGTTCAAATGCGCGGCCAACAAGTCGGCTGCCGATCTCTCCATCGCTGCATCGACAAACATCGAGACCACCAGCGGACTTGAACCAACGTCGCGCGCCAGTTTAAAGACTGCCAGTACATCACTCAAAGCAGCATCGGTCTCACCTACCGCAAATCGCCCGTGAGCCCGCAGAAGCGCGACGCGATTCAAATCCATAGCCTTATCCACATGGGGCAAGATCAGTCCTGCCCCGGCAGCCATGTCAAGCTGCCAATCACACGGTACTACAGCGCGCGCTCGATGCAACTCATGCATTGCTCGTCCATATCGAGCCACAATTGACGCGAGTTCATCGGACAGTGGAGCCATGTAGGTTGGCATTTCCGTTTTGAGGAGCTTCTTCTCCTCGTCTTCCAGACGTGGGAATGCCGCGAAAGCATGCCAGTAAATGCCCGCCGCATTGGGAGCGGCTACCACTCGAACTACCGAGGACGGTTCATCGGTTCGAAGACAACAAGCCCCCCAGGCCAGTGATGTACTCAGCATCAGCAGATTCATAATACGTTTCATTGCAACAACTCCAGACTGTAAGTGTGACTGTTAAGAGGTTCCAACAACGATGGCTCCGAGTACCGAACAAGTAGTCGGCAAAAGCTTTTGTCGGATTCTGCTGCTGCTCGACGCAATGCGAACATGGTCGGCAGTTGCTGCCCCGTTGATTCCACAGGAGCCACTTGAGGCGCTACCTGCACGACTTCCGCCCGTTGATTCGGATTGTCATCCGTTCGTCGAAAAACCAGTTGACTCAGAACGCTGACCAGCACCAAGGCGGCTGTAGCAAGCATCGCCACACGCAACGAGACTGAGCGATTTTTCCAAGTCACTTCCTTCGCGGGCAATGGGAGATGCTGCAGACATTGGCCCATTGCAAGAACTTGTTCCTGGTCGACTATCGGCTTTGCAATCCTCACATTGGAACAGACCAACGCGATCTCTTCGTAGTGCTGACGACAGGCATCGCAGACTGCAAGATGGTCCCGCAGTTCTGCTTCTTCCGGTTCCGTCAGGCACTCAGCCGCCAGCAAACTGATGGCTTCCAATCGGATTTCACAGGGCTGTATTTCATCGGGTTGTTGTCGTTCGTTCATGGTTGCCTCACTGATGATTCCCCAGTTGCAGAGAGAAGGTTCACGGCAAGTTCAGTTGCCGCAATTTTTCCAAACCGTTGTGCAAGCGTGATTTGACCGTTCCCAGCGGGATATCAAGAGCCGCTGCGATATCCTCGAGTTTGGCGTCCGCAAAGAACCGCAATTCGATCACTTGGCGATGTTCGTCGGGCAATGCTGCGACCGCTTTCCGTACGCGCTCTGCGTCTTCCGCTCGCTCCGTATCCAGCGCAGGATCTGCCGCTACCTTCGAGTTGGTCAGAGAAGTTGTCTGAGAAGTGGATTGTGGATCGTCCGATGATGATTCCGCCACGATTCGCCGTGCAGCGCGTTCCCTCGTCTTCAGAAAGCGATGCCGCAAAATGCCGTAAAGCCAGGTAGAAAACCGGCACCGACCATCGAATCTTCCAAAGGACTTCCACGCTTCCAGCAGCGTTTCTTGCGAAATGTCCTCAGCCAGTTGCCGGTCGCGGCACAGCGTTAGTGCGCAGCGAAACAATTGCTCAGTGTGCTGGCCGGCGATCTGTTGGAACGCCTGCTGCTCACCGGTCTGCAAACGGCGAATCAAATCGCCTTCGAAAGTGTTTTCGCGCTCGGTCATACCCATGATTCCATGCCTACAATCAAAAGGTTCACCAATTCTCAGAGTTTTTCAAAAATCGAGAGCCCAAGTGAATTCCGTAGAATCTCCCCTTCCCCGAGAAGCAGATTCGTTCATGGTAGTAGCGAGAAGATTCAAATGGTGCGTCATGACTTCTATGCTCGCAGTGGACCAGAAACCGCGGGCGCAGTTGGTCAAGTCCGCCGGACGGTAGTGGTCTGATGCAAATTGTCGTCGCGGTAAGCGGACACAGCGATGCGGCAGTGGAAATCAGAGGCGATTGTCACTAGCGCTCACAATTGCGAAAAACGCCAAAAGCAGACCCTTGCGGCTGTGTTCATTTTTCATTTCGGCGTGCGATGCTTTGATACACGGAGGCCGCGCTACGCAGCGAAGGAATCTGTTCTTCTTTGTCCGCTTGATTTTCACCTTAATGATCTTCGGGGCTAAGCTTCCGATTAAGACATTTCTTTATCACCTAGTGTGCATTCCTCAAATTCAAGCTTATCGATTGAGCCTGATCGAACTAGGGCGACAAGTCCAGGCATTATCGTCGGATCAAATGTCAACTTGATTTCAAGTGGTTTGCGACCCCGCGGCGGGCTTATCGACACTGTGCGCCTCTCCGAAACTTAACCATCGCGACCTTGAACCTACCAGGAGGTTCGACATAACCGTCTTTACCAAATCGTTACACAATCGTTTTTTGAACATCGCGATTGGGCGGTAGTATGTGGTTCGTCGTGAGAGTTCGGAAGCCACGGCTTTTCAGCTTTTCGCAATTCCTTTGTAAGGCTTACGTTGGATTTGCGTCAAACTCGCGAGGCACTTGAGAGTGACTTCCGACCGCAAATCAGAACCGACTGATCAATCTTTAAGGAACGATGGGCATGACCGAGGACTCTAACGAAAACCTGCAAATAGCGAGCGAACTCGAGAGTGGAATGTCTCCAGTGGGACAAGCTGAGCCAGCGATTGTTGGTGAAAGCTGCTCTACAGCATGTAAGGTGCATTGGCCCTTGCGTTTTTTGAGCATCGCAATCGTCGCCGGTGGATTGGGGCTGTATGGACTCCTTGAATTTGCGCCCGAAGTCACAAACTTCGTACCCGACTCAGTCTTGAATATCGCTGGTTTAGACTCTGGTCACCATTGTCCATCCATGGACAGTTCGATGGCAGCGCCTCCGGTTGTCGATCAGGGATTGCCAGTCGAGACTTTCAGCGGCACCACCGCTTGTGCAATGTGCGAACATGGCGTTTCACCTTTGCATGGCGGGAGGACTAAGGGGATGGCGATTGTTCTGGAAGACGGACGAATCGCTGTCGTCGAAAATGCTCACAACTTTTACCCTGATGCATATCGAGTTCGCGAAAATCACCTGCACGCCGAATTGACTGGGCGGATTGTTGAGTCCGAGAAAAATGTGATTTGGGTGCATCCCGAGTCGCTCGAACTTGACTCAGCCAAGGCTGATGCCAGCGAAGCGAGCCCAAAATAGCATTTCGATTCAACTACATTTCTTTACGACCGAGGGAAAGATGCGCTATCGAATCTTAGTCGCGGCAAGCCTGGTTTCTGTGGGGAGTTTCGTCGCCGCAGTATCATCCGGAATTCTCTCAGCCAACGAAGACGAATCAAAGAGATCGTCACCAGTTATGGTCGAGCTATTTACTTCGGAGGGTTGTTCAAGTTGTCCGCCAGCAGACAAGTTGCTCAAATCACTGGACTCAGACGATACGATCGTCTTGTCGTTTCACGTCGACTACTGGAATCAACTGGGTTGGCGGGACCCGTTCAGCAGCGAGGAATTTACGATTCGCCAGCGGCAGTATGCTGGTCTTTTTGGGCTCAAGCAAGTCTACACGCCTCAAATGATTGTTGCTGGCGAATCAGAATTTGTCGGATCGAATAAGAGGCTAGCCGCCAGCGCGTTGGCTAAAGCAAAGCAGACTAAGTCGTCGCAATCCGTACGGATAATTGTGTCAAAAGCAGTAGCCAATGGCTTCAAGGTGAAATACCAAACGACCGGCGCGTCATCTGACACATTGTTGAATCTAGCGGTTGCTCAGAAGTCCGCTTCCAGCAAGGTTACGGCAGGTGAAAACTCGCGTACAAATCTAGCTCATGTGAACGTCGTGCGAAGCTTCAAAACGATTGCGATTGATTCGAATTCCGAGGGCGAGACCGAAATCGAATTTCCGGTTGAAGTGAAGCCTAGTGAACTGATTGTCGTAGGTTACATGCAAGACAAAGCGACTGGAAAAATCGGTGCGGCAGCGCAGCAGCGAACGCTTGAATAGTTATTTCGATAGCTTGGTCTTGGTACTGAAACTCACTTTTTTGCAATGGACACAGGGTAAATGGGAACTCTCACACGAACCACCGTCAGTTTGATACTTGCTGCCGCTGTGTTGCATTGTTCGTCACAATTGAGCTTGGCAGATGACTCCAAGGAAATTGGCCTGTTTGAGGCAATTGAAGAAGGCTCGATCGAAGTCAAGTTCATTCCGATATCGTCGGCTCAGGCCAATGTCATTCTAAAGAACAAGACCACGAACCCAGTACTCGTTAAACTGCCAAGAACATTCGGCGCGGTACAAGTGCTGGGCCAATTCGGCGGTGGATTGGGTGGAGGTGGTCTCGGGGGAGGGGGCGGTGGACTCGGTGGTGGCGGTGCAGGATTCGGCGGCGGTGGAGGGCTTGGTGGAGGAGGTGGCGGTCAAGGAGTTGGCGGTGGATTCGGCGGCGGACAAGGCGGTGGTGGACTTGGTGGCGGTGGATTCGGAGGAGGAGGTCAAGGCGGAGGAGGATTCGGCGGCGGCGGGCTTGGTGGTGGAGGCGGTGGCTTTTTCCGTATCGAACCTGACAAATCGAAAAAGCTCTCCGTTGCAACCGTTTGTTTGGAACATGGAAAGCACGACCCCAATCCACGCATGAAATACAGAATCGTGCCGCTCGAAGAGCTCAACGCTAGCCCTGAAGTAGATGAACTTTGCGGTCTACTTGGTGATCAGGCTGTTGCGCAAAATGTTGCGCAGGCCGCAGCGTGGCATATTGCAAACGGCTTGAGTCACGAAACGCTTGCGGCAAAGAATCGCCGCGAATCTCAATTCACAGGCAACGAGAAGTATTTTACCCCAACGGAATTGGAATTCGCATCTCGTGTTGTTCAGCACTGTAGAGCTACCGCAAACCAAAAGGCGGCAAGTCGAAAATCGCTCAGTAGTGCAACCGAAAGCAGCCAATCAAACTTGGACAACTAGAAGTGAGACAAGAACCAGAACGCCCGCACAGAAAGCTATCCCAGCAACCCAGCATAGTACACGTTGGTAGTTTTGCGGTAAGAGCGTCACCTACATCAGCACGTGTGCTGCAATTGCTATGCAAATCAGTGATATACTAAACTCCGCTGCGTCCTGACCAGCAAGCCACCTTCCACTATTTCGTCTCCGGCCATCGCGGGCTTGACGTTCGATAGCTGCACGTACACCCGCCAGTCCAGTGAAAGTTGGAAACAAGATTCCAACGATGATCAATCCTAAGAGCGTCTTAACCTTACTAAGTCTCGAATTTTCAGCAGCCCGCGAAACCATGTTGTTTCATCCGAGTTTTTCGATTGGCAAGTACCGCAACGACCAGCACAATTCTACACTTCCAAAAGGCTGCTGTTTCGCCAACACTAAGGCCGGTTAATTCTCTCGGGGCGATTCCTCGGCCTTGCTTGAATTGATTACGATAGGGCTTGCGCAATCCAAAGTATGACATCTAACATCTGCAAGCTAACTGATGACTCTCGCTCCGTCTGTCTTGATTGTTGAAGACGATCCCAAAACGGCACATTTGATCGATCGCTTCCTGGTCCAAGAAGGCTATCGGACGTCAAGAGCCGCTGATGGGAAGGCGGCAATCGACTCGTTTGCGGCAGTTGGACCAGATCTTGTAATCCTAGACGTGATGCTGCCGAGGGTTGACGGTTTTGAGGTTTGCGCAGTCATTCGAAGAACGTCAACAGTTCCAATCTTGTTCTTGACGGCACGCACCGAAGAGGCTGATCTTGTACTTGGATTGGGACTGGGGGCAGACGACTTTGTTGCTAAGCCGTTTAGTCCTCGCGCGCTGGTGGCGCGAGTGAAAGCTCTGCTGCGCCGGGCCAGCATGACGACTGGCGGACATTTGGATCCGAAAAGCGAAATATCTGGCTTGGCGTTTGATCGGGCAAAACGCCGGTTCTCACTTCATGGACAGCCACTTGAACTGACGGCGATTGAATTCACGCTGCTTCAGTCTCTGTTTTCATCTCCCGGCAAGGTCTTTCTTAGATCGGAGTTGTTGGATCAACTCTATCCCAGCGGTGACCCGGTAATCGATCGAGTCGTCGATGTACACATTGGAAAACTTCGTCAGAAACTAGGCGATGACCCCGTGAAGCCGATTTACATTCATACTGTTCGCGGACTCGGGTATCGCTTCTCTGACTCGGAATCCCAATGAACATACCGATGAAACTGCTGTGGAAACTGCTTTCCATCAATTCGATGGCTATCGTGATAGTCATCTTGACGATTGGACTTGCCGTTCACCTGCGAGCAGCAACGTATTTCACAACGCTTACGCGACAGTACAATATTGATCCCGCGGACGCGCACGCGATGTTCTTGCAGGCGGTGGATCGCTACTTGTTGATGGCGAGCGTCACGGGATTTGTGTTCGCGACACTTCTAAGCCTCTGGTTGAATTTCCGTCTAACGCGTCCGATTACACGCATCACAAAAGCAGCCGCCTTAGTCGCTGATGGAGATTACGCTCAACGAGTCACTGCACGTGGCTGCGGCGAAATTGACTTGCTCTCAACTGCGTTTAACTCGATGGCTGAGCGGTTACAGAAGACCGATCGCTTACGCAAAGACTTTATCGTCGATGTGGCACACGAACTGAGAACTCCGCTGACAAATATTCGCGGCTATCTAGAAGGTCTTCGGGACGAAGTGATAGCTCCGGAGAAAGCTGTATTTGAAGCGATCCATGAAGAATCACTGCGACTGGTGCATTTGGTCGAAGATCTGCTCCAGCTTGCTCGCGCTGATGTCGCGATTCAAGACCTAGACCCTGAATCGTTCGATCTCGGTATGCTAATCGAGCAGATTCTTCAGGCGTTTAAGATTCGATTTGCGGAACGGGGGTTGCGCGTCGCGTCTGAACTTTCGTCCGAGTTACCTATTGTGGCCGATCGACTGCGGCTCGCCCAAGTACTGACGAATCTCTTTGAGAACGCACTCAGGTACACGCCAGTGGGTGGATTGATTCGAATTTCTTGCAAGCGCGATGGGAACTTGCTTCGCGCTGTCATTTCAAACGACGTTGAAGGCTCGCCAAATCTGACGGATTCACTCTTCGAACGTTTTCATCGCGGCGAAGTGTCTAGATCCCGCGAATTCGGCGGCGCTGGAATAGGGCTCGCAATCGTTCGAAAGTTGATTGATGCGCATCTGGGTCGGGTCGGTATCCGGCTGAACGGTGGCCAAGTCGAATTGTGGTTCGAGTTGCCAGTTGGGAATACCCACTAATCGGCTTGCACTGTGCTGCCTTTACCAAAACAACACACAAGCGAAATTCGCTCATCACACTTCTTCTCTAACATCTGGCCTGGCGGTATTCCACAGTCTGTTCGCAGCCTCATGACGAGCAGTGTGAGATACCGTTTTGAACCTCGATTTCCACTTGAAGGAATGCAAAGATGAAGAAGTTCACCGGAACGTTGTTGATTGCTGGTCTGTTGGCGTCGAGCGTCTTGGGGCAGGACAAACCAATGATGAAAATGTCCAAAGAAGCGATGATGGCCAAAGAGAAAATGATGGACCCGGCCATGATGAAAGCGGCTGAAATGAGCATGATGGGTGAAAAGTCCATGATGCCGATGATGGTCGCAAAAGAGATGGTTCATCAGGAAATGATGCATGACCCGAAAGTCATGGGCATGGTGGAGAAGGGTGCCATGATGAAGGACACCGACGACAAGATGATGATGGCTGACAAGAACGTTCAAATGGCCAGCGAAAAGATGATGGCTGATTCGAGCGCGATCACAATGCTCTTCCAGCAGCTGGTGGCACGTCACATCGCTGCTAAGAAAATGGCAATGATGATGAAAGCCGATCCGAAGATGGAATCGATGGCAGGCGGCGCTATGAAGAAGATGATGATGGACAACGACATGATGATGGCGTCGAAAAAGAAGATGATGAGTAGCGAAGAGAGCGCGATGATGATGGCTCGCGAGCAATTGATCAGTTCACTGCTGATGGACAAGGAAATCATGGCCCTAGTTGAAAAAGAAGCGATGAAGCAAATGGACCCCAAGATGGCTCCGATGATGGCCGACGACAAAGTGAAGATGGCTGGCGACATGATGATGAAGGATAAAGCAGCCATGGATGGAATGATGCAAGAATCGATGACTCGCCAAATGGTCATGGAAAAGAACAAGATGATGATGAAGGACATGAAGAAATAGTCCGACAGCTCGTCGCCAACTTAACCGATCTCCGTGGTCGCAGGTGCCGGTCGCGGAGGTCTCGCCTTCCGAGTTCTACTCAATGGAAGGAAGCATCCGCGAAGCGATTCGCTACAATCAGCATCCCAGGAACTTTCCGACCGACAGACTCTCATAGACTACCCAGCATGCATTCAACGAATGAAGTCCACGAACTACTGTGCATGGAGATCTGGAGTGGCCACAAGTCGGTTGAAAACAACGCGATCAGCCGAGGCCTCGAAGCCTGGATCTTCAGTGAACCTTTTCACGGCGATTCGAACGGCGGCGATGTCCACTATATGTCGCTATGCGTCGGCGGGATTGTGACGCGATTGGTTCTCGCCGACGTATCCGGTCATGGCAGCGAAGTGGCCGAGACCTCAATTGCTCTTCGCCGTTTGCTGCGAAAGTTCATGAATTCGAAGAGCCAAGACCGTTTAGTGGCGGCCATCAACCGTGAGTTCACGGCGCTCGAAGAGTGCAGTAGATTTGCAACCGCGGTAGTAATAACCTATCTAAGTCATAAACAACGTTTGTTAGTGACCAATGCGGGTCATCCCAACCCTTTGTTTTTCAGCAAATCGACTGACGAGTGGAAGTATCTTTGCGAAGAAGCGGCTACGGACGGCGGGTTTGAAGAAACGCCCAGCAATCTACCGTTAGGCATCCTGGATTCGACGGCATACACCGAGTTTTCGCTGCCGATTCGCGAAGGCGATATGTTAATTCTTTACACTGACGCATTCGTAGAAGCCATGGACGGCGACGGGAAGCAGTTCGGTGAAGTCGGTCTGAAGGCGACCGTAGAAGCGATTTCCAGAGACCTGACCTGTGCCGAATATGGCCAGCAAGTTCGACTGGCAGTCGCTGCCTTCACGTCAGGCGTTTGTAGCGATGATGAGACGTTAATTGTTCTGAGATTCGGTAAAGGCAAAAGCTCACCCCGAATCATGGAGCGGCTTGGGGGTTACTCATCCGTTCTATTGGGCAAATAGTTGCAATTCGTTGAAGGAATTGGCTACTCGCGATCTTGCTTTACTTTTGCGGCGTCAATCTTCTTCGCGAAATCAGCGGTCGACAAACGGTCGCCGTTGCTTTTGCCAACATGGCGGAACATTTCTTTTCCCTGTTCATCAAGTGCGATGAGCGCTGGATAGTGAACGCTTTGACCATGGAATTTGTAGCCACCGGGTACCTTAAACTGCTTTGCCAGTTTCGCGTCAGCATCTCGATAGATCTTTGGCAAATCTTTGAGATC
>JBGSJB010000705.1:0-8524 GCA_041742175.1 Pirellulaceae bacterium | reverse complement strand
GCTTCATGATGACTACAGCTCGGAATCGAAAGCAGCGGGACTAAAGCAACTGGGAGGGAGCTCAACGAACGACTTCGAAGCGCCGACCAGGGACGTTCACTCAGCCGGATACGTCACCGTATCGGAGGGAACTACGTTGACACAGCTCGCCGATACGGTGACGTATCCGGCGATCGAACAACGGCCCTGGGGAAGCATATCTAGGCAAACTCACACCACGGCGGATCGCCGCAGCAAATTGGTCTCGTTCGTAGTCGCTCTCCTCCCAGATGTATCAATGTTGAGCCAATTCAAGCTCGGGAAAATTTCTCTCAATCAAGTCAGCCAACTCGGGATTCGACTCGACTAGTTGCACGAGTGCCGCAAGCCCAGCACGAAACTCGACACTGCGCACCGAACGCACCGCGACAGTCAAAATCGGCAGGAGTTCATCAACTTCCGACGGTCGCCGCTCAAGCCGATCCGCGAGCGCCTTGATGACAGCGGGCTTATGCTTGCCACCGCGATCAATACCCAACAATGTTGTCGACCAAAGCACACGAAGCAAGCCGGGATCTAATTGACGCGAACGCACGAGCTGCTGACTGACTTCCGTTAGCGGCAATTCGTTGCGGCGCAGCTGCTCGACCAACCCCAGTCGCACATCGTCGTACGGCGACTCCATCAACTGTTGCCAAAGTTGAATGTTCTGGCGCAAGTTTTCGTCGCTAACGAACCAATTCCACGATGCTTTGCGAACGTCTTCACGCCTCGCATCGAGTAGTTCAAGCAAGCGCTCGCGATGATCGCCGCCGCCGCCACGTAAGGTTGCCACCATCCATGCAAGTAATGACTCACGCAGCGCTTCGCACTTGGCATCGATCAAAACAAGCGACTTGGTTCGTTCGTCGTCGTTCCGTTCTCGTTGCTGCAACCAATCCAGCGACAATCGAACCACGGGCGCTGGACGTGAACACGCAAGTTCCAATAATTGGTCGATCGAAAACGAATCGGCTTTTAAGTATCGCGCAGCTACTTCGCAGACTTTCGGAAACGCATCTTGGTTCGCATCGGTTAACAGCTTCAGCCAATCGTCCGGCGTCAGCGATCCCGTACCAGTCGACTTGTCAAGCAAGGTTGCAGCGAACTCTGCCAGCTCGGCATCCTCATTGCCCAGCCATTTGATTACAGTTCCGATCGGTAATCCATGCAACGATTCCAAGCAATGTTCGCGCAGCAGTCGTAAGCACCATTGCCGAATCGGTCGACCCTTGGCTTGTCCAAGAACAGTCACCAGCGCATCAGAAGACGCAATCCACTCCGATTGAAAAGCAGGCGCGGGCTTCAAGTCCGAAAGTGATGAACCGTTTCGCAGTTGCCAACCGCTTGATCGCGATTCCAATACCTGACTTTCGTGGAACAGAACGTGTGTCAAACTCCAGTTATCAATCAGCGCGAGACCATCGGGGAAACTAGTATCCGTGTAAAGCGGCAGCGCTCGCGCCATGGCGGCCACGTAGCGTTTCGGATCTTTGTTTCCGATCTCGCGAAAGTATCGCCAGACGCGACGGCGCAAATAATTCCGCGTATGAACCGAAAACAATCGAACGTTCTCACGCCATCGCTCAAGGCGTTCGCGTTTCTCAGGAGTCAACTGACGGATCCGTAAATTCTTGCGAGCGTCGTAGGTCTTTCCCAACTCGGAATTAGGAATCAACCGCACTATTTGTTCGGTCCATTGCTCGCGACTTCGCCATTCGTATCGGTGCTTCGTGATCACTTCACGTCGGACGCTACGGTCCAAAGCAATCATGAACCAACCCATGACTTCGTCGTCCTCGGCTGCTGAAGCAAGCTTAAACAATCGCTTCGCCAAGGCTTCGTGGCGGAAATGGGAAAGCGGAAGTTGCAAGTATTCCTTCAGCAATTGTCGAGCTTCAGTTCGATGATCGCTGTACCATGTCTTCGCAAAGGCACCCAGTCGATCCGCGTCTTCAATGCGACAAAGCTCATCGACGAATCGACGATCACCCGCTTCGAAAAGCTCTTCAGCCACTAGCCAAGAGCCCTTGCCAGTGTTGCCAGAATTCGATGATGAGGAGAATCTGTTAGCCATGATGTCGACATTCTAGAGATGTCTGAGACACGTTTGGTCACGCGAACAAGTTTTTCAGCAAAATTTTTTCTGTGCGGCCTCAGCCAACTTTTCAATCACTCGCCGGTCAGAATCGGACTCATAATCTTGGCAATGCAGACTGTACGAGGTGAAGCCTTCCATCCACTTCGCGCGTATCTTGTCGCGACCATGTATCGCCCCGACGTAAGCACCCACGATCGCGGCAATCGTATCGTTGTCCTTCGTATCATTCACAGCCGCAATCAGACTGCATGTCACATCATCCGAGTGACACATTAAGGTATACAACACCGCTGGCACCGTTTGCAGAATGTCCGCTCGCGACCCGAAGCCATCTAACGAACATGCATCGCGCAGTGAAACACCTTTGCGAAACGCGCTGCGAACAGGTCCATCGAGAAAATCGCATAGCCCGCCACGAAAATTCTTAAACCAAGCAGGAACCGGATCGGTATCCAAAGGGAAGGGCAGGGGACCAACTTCTAAGTCCGCTCCAACTCGAAGGTATTCGTCGATCCACCAGTTAGCCGTCGGTGCCGATCCGGTCGGCAGCGCGAGACAACGCCAGAGCAAATGAGTCATCGGTACAATCGAAGCGAGAGCCCAAGCGTTTCCATGCGTGATCAGAGTCGCGAGCACCGCGTCATGGTACAGTTTCGCAGTTGGTTGACGCAGGTGCGGAAGCACAATCGGCGAAAACCTCATCAAGCCACCGTTGCCGCGACCTTCTGAGTGAGGATCGCCCGCGCAAGCTTCGATCGTCGGACGTCCCGACTGCAAACGTAGCTGATGACGAGCAAGCGACGCGGAAGTGTTTTTACCTCGCCCTACAATTCGCGACTGACGATCAACAAAGCACTTCACTACGTCATCGAACTGAAACTCGCTGCGATTGAGCAATCGTTCGACTGTCCAAAAGGTCAGCTGCGTGTCGTCGCTGATGCGGCCTGCACGCGATTCGCCGCTTCGAAGATGATCAAGGATGGTTCCGTACTGCTCGTTTCGCGAGGCTGGATCGAATTTCCACTCGGTGGAATGTCCCAAGCAATCGCCCACTGCAACGCCGATCAACATACCCGCGATTCGCTGGTCGCGCGCGAGAACTCGGGTATCCAGCGACACTGGATTCGTTGAAAGAATTTTACCGGCGTTCAGCGGCACGCGTTTCGAAGTCAACAGATCGTGTAAGGCGTGCGTGGACGTTGCATCGCTGCGTTCAACGTTTACGCCGAAATCCGCCGTCGATTCTTCATGCGGATCGTCGTCAAAGTCATCAAACAAGCTAGCTCGATAGTGCTTCATGCACTTCAGTATAGCGTTTGGGTTGTGATGATTTGGCCCAATGTGAATTAGCCCAGCGTAGCTTGCTAATGATGCTACCCAGGGCTACAAGACGGAACTCTTTCAGAGTCGCAGTAAACTCGAGTTAGCCAGCGAAGCTTGCGCTGTGCAGTTCACGTTGAGCGAGTTCGAGATCGTGATCGACCATGATGCGAGCTAATTCGCGAACGTCCGTTGCTGGAGTCCAGCCGAGTTTGGCTTTTGCTTTGCTCGCGTCGCCCAGCAGCAGATCCACTTCGGCGGGGCGGAAGTAACGCGGATCCACTTCGACGTAATCGTTCCAATCCAATTCAAGCTGACCGAAGACCATATCCAGGAACTCACGAATGGTTCGCGTTTCACCAGTCGCAATCACAAAGTCTTCGGGCTGGTCGTGCTGCAGCATCAACCACATCGCTTCGACATAGTCCTTGGCAAAACCCCAGTCGCGTTTGGCGTCCAAGTTGCCGAGATACAGCTTCTTCTGCAAACCAACTTTGATGCGAGTTGCAGCGCGTGTAATCTTGCGAGTGACGAAGGTCTCGCCGCGTCGTGGAGATTCGTGATTGAACAGGATGCCGTTGCAAGCGAATAAATCATAGCTGCGTCGATAATTGACAGTTTGGAAGAACGCGTAAACTTTCGCACATGCATAGGGTGACTGCGGATTGAAAGGCGTGGTTTCTTTTTGCGGCGTTTCAAGCACCATGCCGTACATTTCGGAACTGGACGCTTGATAGACTTTGACTTGTTTGCGTTTGTTCAGCAGGCGAGCGGCTTCGAGAACATTCAGCGCGCCGACTCCGTCGCTCATCAGCGTATAGACTGGCTGATCAAAAGAAACTCGCACGTGGCTCTGCGCGCCCAGGTTATAGATTTCGTCCGGTTCAATTTCCTGAACCAAGTTCGTCAGCGCTTGGCCGTCAGTCAAGTCGCCGTAATGCAAGAGCAGTCGCGGTTTTTCGTGAACGTCGTGATACAAGTGATCGATGCGGCCCGTTGAAAAGCTGCTGCTGCGGCGCACCAAACCGTGAACCATGTAGCCTTTATCAAGTAGCAGTTCTGCTAAATAGGAACCGTCTTGACCTGTGATACCAGTGATCAGGGCTGAACGCGACATGAAGACCTCGAAGAAGCTTAGAGTGGTTTGAACTTAGTAAAAGTAGATTGTAACGATTAGTATTCGCGAAGCGTACCGTCAGCCTGCTCTTGCAAGAACGCGGCATAGGTCTTCTTCACTCCGTCCTGAAGCAACGTGGTCGGTTGCCAACCCGTTGACTTGAGCAACGAAATATCTGTCAGCTTGCGCGGAGTGCCGTCGGGCTTACTTGAGTCAGTCAGAATCTCGCCCGAGTAGCCGATGACCTCGGCGATCATGTGCGTCAATTCAAGAATGCTCAGATCTTCACCCGTGCCCACGTTCACCCATTCCGGTGGATTGTCAATTTGTAACAAGTGAACCAGCGCATCCGCTAAATCATCGACATATAAGAACTCACGCCGCGGTGAGCCGGTGCCCCAAATCGTGACATTCGTCGAACCAGATTGTTTCGCATCATGCAGTCGTCTGAGCAACGCTGGCAGCACGTGACTGTGAGCGCGATGATAGTTGTCGCCCGGACCGTACAGGTTGGTTGGCATGGCGGAGTGAAATAACACGCCGTACTCGCGCCGGTAATACTCGCAGAGCTTCAAGCCGCAGATCTTCGCCAGCGCGTACGCTTCGTTAGTCGGTTCCAACGGGCTGGCGAGCAACTGATCTTCGGTAATCGGCTGCGTAGCCATGCGAGGATAGATGCATGTGCTTCCGAGAAACAAAAATCGTTTTACGCCGCTGCGATAAGCCGCATTAATTGTGGCTAGTTGAGCGTTTAGGTTCTCGACTAAAAATTCAACTGGGTAAGTATTGTTAGCATGAATGCCGCCTACTCGGGCAGCTGCAAAAACGACCGCTTCGGGTTTTTCAGCTTCGAAGAAATCTTGTACGGCCACAGCATTCTCAAGATTCAGTTCTGCACGCGTGCGCGTAATCAAACGGCATCCAGCTTCCCGTGATAAACGACGGCAAACGGCCGATCCCACCATACCGCGATGACCTGCAACATAAACTGAAGAGAACACAATTTACCCTGAAAAATTTGCCCTGCGGCTGGATAGAAATTTAGTCCAAGAGGTTTGAGCGACAGCTCGACCGTCCAATCCACGTGAACGCCTAGTCGATGAATCTAAAAGGGTAATTTGTACGGACTAGGATGGGAAGTCAGCGGGGACGTTTTAGAAAGTGTGTTGCGGAGAATTTGTTAGAACTTTTGACGATTAGGCGGCTTAAATCGGATCGGCTTGGCAATCGTCGATCGCAACTGATATTCCCTGCTCCATAAAGCGGACGGAAACCTGCAGCCGAACTTCCTTCTCGCGGCGAACGATGACACCTTCGTAGCCTGCGAACGAGCCGTTGCGAATGCGGACTTTCATCCCGGGGTCCAGCCGCCGTTCCGGGGCTAGCGGCGCGTTCATTGCTACCAAGTTGAACACTTGCAATAAATCTGCGACCAACTTTTCCGGCTCGGGGACTGGGATATTGCGACTTACACAGCCGGTGCAGACAGCGCGATAGCGCGCGTCTTCATCGCCGCAGACAAATACATAGTTGGCGAACAGCGGTTCGTAACTCTTCCGTAACCGCCCGTTTGGCGATCGATAGCGACGTTCGATCACCGGCGCATAGAAAGCGATCTTTTCGTCGATCAACTCCCGCATCAGCTTCTTTTCTTGCCGCGCCATGGTGTACATGGCCCACCAGGGATCCTTCAACGCTTGATCACTAGTCAGCAAATTGTCTGGGAAAATATCCGTTTCGCGGTCCAAAAGCGGCATTTGCTGTGTTCGTCCCGATAAGTTGCGCCGGTAATACACAAACCATCTACATTTTATCGGCCAACCGCATTTAGAGCATAGCTCGTTCGGCGTCATTTTGAAGGCACGGGGATTCGCGCATCCACATGTAGCGAATGTTCAGCTCGACGCAGGCGAACGATCGCATGCATGAACCTGAATCTCTACCATAATCGCATCCCTCAATTGGCTCATGGACTCGATGAACTGCGAAGCTTGTACGCCTGCCTAATCCACTCGATTCTAGACATGTTCCGTGTAGCGCTTGACACAGCTGGGACTATTGCTTGCCAGCGAGCACGCAGTGCGTCGTCGAGCGGTGCTTCGAGCTGTCCCTCGTGTCCTGCGTGAGCTTGACAGTACTGACCACCGAGCGATTTAGGTTTGGGCTGATCTGCTGCGGCAAGCTGATGGAATCCTTGCTGCATTCCGAACCATTGCACAGCGATGAAGTCCATCGAGTCCGGTGGAACGTCCGAAATGTAGATCGTTGCACTTCGGTCCGTATGTAATTTGTGTTGCAAGTGACCGACATCGACCTGCTGAACTGAACGATTCGTATCGATACTTTGGGATGCAGCCCAACCCGCCGCCTGCCCCAGTGAGCACCATATCGGCTCGAGTCTTAGAGCACCAAAGCCGAAATGGCTGGCGGAACATGCGACGGGAACCAGCAAATTCTCAGTCTTCGTCGGAACGATGACGCCATAAGGAATCTGATAAGGCGGGACTGGTTTGTAAAATTCTCCCGAATGCTCTCCGTCAAAGCGCGTGCCAACACGTCCGGTGCCGTGGCAGTTGTGAACATAGTCGCCGATTGCGATGCTGTCAGGATGGAAGATTGCGCGGGCATCGCCTGGCGACTGCATCGTATCGTGCCCAGTAAAGACACGTTGACCTACCAAGCGACGCGCTTCACGAATGTATAACTGTGGCGGGATGCCATCCGTTTCCTCAAACTCATCGTTGCACAGAGCCCATCGGTTTGCATCGTCGCGAATACTCGCTGGCACTTGAGAATCGTTCTGAAGAAAATAAAGAAGCCCGATATTGTAGTAGTAGTGTTGGCGAATGATTTCGGCGCGAGTCTCGGCGTCACCGTCGGGATAAGCATCATTGATGTCGGGCATCGACAATCGGACAGGAGCTCGAGGCGTGTCGTTGACATCGGTCTTGCCATTGGGCAGCAGCGGTAGGTGAGCCCGAAAAATTCCATCATGGCCATCTGAAAACACCTTTTTCCGTTTCCCGCTTTCAAAGACCGCAAGCACTTCCGCAAAATCGTTTCGATCGTAACCTTCGGGCTTCGATGTTGGGCGTCTATTATCTTCGACTTGCGTCATGATCAGTCGCAGGTTGTAGCCTTGGACCTGTCCATCCGCTTCCCCGCGTTCGTTACCAGCCATCGGCTCGTCGTACTGACTTCGTGACTCGCGGCCCACGTGATAATGCTCTCCCGCAGTCGCCATGAGATCACCTTCGTAACTTGCATCGATGAAGACTTTTGCTTCGATCATTTGCGGCTCGCCATCCGCGCCGGTAAAAGTAGCAGTTAGCAATCGTCGCCGGCCCAGCCCGAAGTCACTCGTTTGAACGCTCTGCAATCGAGCTTGCTTTACAACTTCGATCGAAGCATGCTCGCCAACATCGCTTGCAAGATTCGAAGGTTGACCGAAGGTTCGCCATGGGTTCCGCGGAAAGCAGCTTTGGCCTGTTCGGAGTCAACACCATAGCGGCGCTCATAATCCGCTTGCACACGACGCGAGAAGTCCCAGAAGAATCCGGTCAGTGATTCGAAAGAACGAAAGTCGGTGTAAGAAAGTCCGCTGGTTAGCAAGCCTCCGATTTGGCCTGTCGGCTCAACGAGCGTGACTGGGTGTCCGGCTTTGGCAGCGCTAACGGCTGCGGCGATTCCGCTTGGCGTCGCGCCGTAGATTAGAACGCTCGTTTGCGTTGGTTCAACTGCAAGTAAGCCTCGGGTTCCCAGGAAGATCACCGAGGCGGTTAGAAAGGTGCTGAGCCACTTGCATTCAATGGTTGGTTTGACACGCATGACTAGTGCAGCGTCACAGCTTGGAATTAGGGTTGGTAAATTGAGCGTTTTAAGCGAAGCTGATGGGAACCACGGAGGGATCCCATGCAAAAGAAGTATATTGTTCGGTTGAGCGATGACGAACGTGTTGAGCTAACCAG
>JBGSJB010000704.1:0-2209 GCA_041742175.1 Pirellulaceae bacterium | reverse complement strand
CATGCTCGGCGCCGTACAGATGGGCGATCGGTTGTCGAGCACCTCGGCCGCTTCGTTGAGCGTCGCAGCGATCGCAACCGTAATCCTGCTAACCTCAGTCGCCCACGTGACAACATTAGTTGCCGGATGGAACCTCGCAACCGTGACCGGAGTCGCCCGCCCGCAACGAATCGCAGTTGCACTTTCCGGCAGCCAAAAAACTCTCATGATCGGCTTGAAGCTCGCCATCGATTGCGGAGTCAGCATTCTGCCGATGGTCATCTACCACGTCGGTCAATTGATCATCGACGCCCTCATCGTCGACTGGTGGCAACGCTCAACACGACTTCCCCGAAGCGGAACCTCCCCGTAGCGGAACTCGCCAGAGTTCCGTTCCTCTGCCCTCGCTACTCGCTACTCGCTACTGGCTACTCGGCTCTTGCTACGCCAACGGCGTTCCGTCCTACAGCCCAGGGTTGCGAGCGGAGCGAGCTACCCTGGGACGAAAACGGCCACGTAATTTACCCCGACGGGGTTATGTCTCGCTTCACCCTTTTAACCTTTCAACCATCAACACCCTGAACCCGCCCAAGGCCACTCTAACTCCCCTGCTTACCGCGCCACAAACACTTGCAACTGTGTCCGCAGCCGGAGTCGCCAGACTTCGGTGACTGCGGTTCGGCAGGTGCCTGAACTTTGGCGAGTCGCCCGTCGCGCTGGTGAGAGCTGAAAGTGAACGAAGTTCGCGAGCTCAAATGTTAACTAGTGGAGTCAAGTGCGCACCTGCTTGACAGAATGTTGCGGTTGCTGCTCGCTCGAACTGAAACCGGCGACTAAAATGGTGGTTGATGTAGTGAACATTTGCATAAAGCTCACCACTCCGGCAGACGGAGATTTTACATAAGGAAAAGATGCTTTCGATGACTGGCAGCAATTCAAAGTCCGCACGGTTTGTATTTTCTATCGTTTTCGCCGCTTTCGTTCCTCTTTCATTCAGCTCAGTTTTCTTCAGCGCGGGGTATGCAGACGAGCCACCGAGTGCGGTCGGGCCTGTTCTGAAGTTGTTCAAGAGTGGTCGCCTGCCGCCCGAACGCCAGGGCTCTGTGGTCGAGATGATTTGCAATCGCGGCAACGAGCATGACTTGCGAGTGATCTACGACCAACTGATGTCGCCGGAAGGATTCTCGAATGACTTGAAGTTGAAGGTCATCACTTGGTTGGCCGAAGCAGCTGGAACACGAAAAGTCATTCCGCAGGGTGATTTGAGTGAATTCGCGCAGTTGATTTCAGCTAAAGATACTGCGTTGCGTTTGGCGGCGATTCGAACTGCAGCGGCTTGGAAGTTGACCGGCGCTTCGGCTGAGTTGCAGAAGTTGGCAACAAGCGGCGAGTCTTCTGAGGCAGTGCAAAAGGCAGCTATCGAAGGCTTGGTCGCCATCAGCGGCGAAGATAGCAAGACAACGCTGCTCGATTTGGCTGCGAAAACGCAACCGATGTCGGTCCGCATGCAAGCTATCGCGGGCTTGGCTGGTTTGGATCTGAAGTTGGCTAGTGAACAAGCCGCTGCGGCGCTCGCCGATGCCAGTGCAACCGACAAACCGAATGGGATGCTGAACGCATTTTTCGATCGGCAAGGTGGCAGCGACGCCTTGGCTGAGGCGATCAAAGAAAAGAAATTGACAGTCGACGTCGCGAAGATGGCCCTGCGTTACATGTACTCGATCGGTCGCAGCGACGCGTCACTGTCTGCGGTGCTGAGCGAAGCGGCGGGAGTGGCCAGCGATCCGGCACCGCCAACTCAGGAAGAGGTTGCAAAGCTAGCTGAGGAAGTAGTTGCCAAGGGTGATGCAGCGCGCGGCGAACTGGTGTTCCGTCGCGCTGAACTAAGTTGCACGCGCTGCCATGGCTTGAATCGCGGCGGCGGCCAGATCGGTCCGGACCTTAGCGCCGTCGGTGGATCTTCTCCAGTCGACTATATCGTGAACTCGATTCTCAATCCGAACCTGGCGGTCAAAGAGCAGTATGTCACCAAGATCTTCATACTCGATAGCGGCAAGGTTCTAACGGGCGTTGTCATCGACAGCGACGATAATCGTGTCTTGGTTCGCGATTCACAAGGCAAAACGGTGACGATTCCGACCGCGGATATCGAAGACGAAGCCGAAGGGAAATCGCTGATGCCGCAAGGTTTGACGAAGTTCTTGACGCACGACGAAATGCTGGACCTCGC
>JBGSJB010000703.1:0-3317 GCA_041742175.1 Pirellulaceae bacterium | reverse complement strand
ATCCATGGATACAGTTCGGTTTGCCCGCTCATGCGCGGGTGCTGCTGTTTGTCGGTCGCTTGCATCCGCAAAAAGGCGTTAGTGAGTTAATCGAACGCGCTGATGAGTTGCTCATGCCTTTGACCAAGCATCATCTTGTATTGGTCGGTAACGGGCCGCTCGAAAAACAGTTGCGCAATGTCGCAGCGACAAAGCAATGCGCCACGCGAATTCACTTTGCCGGCTGGCAGCCGAACGCGATTGCATTGATGAATCGCGCTGAATTGCTCTTGCTTCCCGCCGCTTACGAAGGCATGCCAAATGTGATTCTCGAAGCGATGGCGGCTGGGCTTCCGTTTGTCGCCTTTGACGTCGATGGAGTCCGGCAACTGCTCGGCAATGTACGAAATTGTACTGAACAAGTTGCTACACCCGGAGACTTCGCCGACTTCATCGCGCGCGCGATTGCAATTACAAACGTCCGTGAGCTGCGAGCTAAATGCATCGCCCACAATCGGGCCCGCATCGAAGAGCATTTTCAGTTGCAACAGCAACTCGCAAAGTACGCTGCACTTTACGAAGTTTGAAAGCAACTAGAAATTACGTTAAGGTAACGATGGTTGCTTGCGACTCGCCCAAAACACTACGAGCCGCGCGGCGTCCGTCACGCACACACTGCGGAATGCCAACTCCTCGATACGCAGCTCCACACAATTCGAGCCCCGGCAGCTCGACTAACATCCGTTCAATTTCTTCAATACGCTGGACGTGTCCGACGAGATATTGAGGCATCGCATGCTTCCAACGAACGATTCCTTGCCACCGCGCTTTGCGACTTGTCCAACCCAAGATTTCTCGTAGTTCGTCTTCAGCAATCTGCAGCAGGTTTGAATCCGACTCGTCGACTAAGTCGGGCGCGAGTGCACCACCGAGGAACAATCGCAACAAAACCTGATCGTCTGGCGTGCGACCAGCATATTTGTTGCTGCTGTAGCTGATCGCCAACGACCGCCGACCCTCTTTGCGCGGCACGATCAATCCGAAGCCATCGATGCGTCGCTGCAAATCCGCTTTATTGACGATCATCACTGCAACGGCACTCGACGCGTACTTGATACCAGCTACTGCGTTGCTTAACGTCGGGCAGTTCTCATGCAACAGCTCAGCGGCCCGCCCAGCTGGCAAACTTATCACGAGCCCGTCGAACTCGATCGGTCCGCGCGAGGTCTCAATCAGCCAAGTCGTTTGCGCAGTAATGTTCTTCGGATCGGCGGGCAATTGCTTCACACCGGTGACCGCACAATTCAATTGCACACAACTCGGCGGTAGCGACTGAACAATATGTTGCACCCAATGACTCATGCCAGCCGCAGGCGCCATGAACTGATCGTACCGAGCGCCGCTCGCTCGTCCCGCGATCTGTTTCGATTGCGACTTGCGACTGCGCAGATGGCCACGGATCAAACCGCCATGACGTCGCTCCATCTCCACAAACTGAGGCAACGTCGCCTGCATGCTCAACGTTTTTGGATCCGCCGTGAAAATGCCACTGACAATCGGTTCAACCAAATTCTCGAACGCTTCGCGTCCCAAGCGTCGAATCGCAAACGATTCAAGCGATTCGTCTTCATCGCTATCGCGCCGCGGTACCAAGAACTCCTTTGCTAAACGCAACTTGCCAGCCCACGAAAGCGTGCCAGTGGCCAGCATCGAATCGATTCGCGTCGGTTGCATCAAACTAAAACCCAGAGGGATCGGCAAAATGCGTCCGCGGTTGAGCACAAAGGCGCGGCGATCTTTTGCTTGCGGCCGAATTAGCTGCGCTTCAAATCCCGTCTCACGACAAAACTCCAACGCGTCCGGAATCAACGTCGCAAAATTGTCGGCGCTACGTTCGATCAAATAGCCTTGATCATAAATCGTCTCGAGCACTCCGCCGCAGCGATCACTCGCCTCAAGCAATTTCGTTTCGACATTCGGATCGCGAGACAACCGCCACGCTGCCGCCAGCCCGCTGATCCCGCCACCGATTACTGCGATTCGTTTCAAGGCGATCACCCAGGTTGTTTGATGGTGAGATCGATTTTGGCGGCGACAATGAAGTCGTTTTCACTCAAGCCACCAATTGAATGCGTCGTCAGATCGATGCGAAGTTGGCGATAGTTGGTAAGATGTAGATCGGGATGATGCTGCTCTGCCTCCGCTAGCTCCGCCACGGCGTTGATGATTTTCACCGCCTCCGCAAAGTCCTTGGTCTTCAATTTGCGACTGATCTTTTTGCCACCATCTACCAATTCCCATTCAGAGCCCAACGCTTGAATTTGACGTTTCGCATGGTTGAGTTCGCAAGGTTCAACGCCTCCCTCACAGGGTTTACATTTCTTTGAACCCAATTGGTTCGGTGTCAGGATTTCCATAAAAAACTCCGCTTTTCAACAGTACTCGGGCGATTGAAGCGTTGATTATCCCGCTTCAATCGCGAATCGCAATGCTAATTCATCGCGACGCATACTGTTGCCGAGCAGATTCCTGACGCGGTTTTGTTAGTCCTCGCCGGACGATTCCTTTCGCACTGCGAAACAATCTAATTATCAAGCCAGATCGAACAAAAGTAATTCCGCGTTGGCGATGGCTGTTACATGCAGCGCAGCTTCATCACTGAATGCGACGCCGTCGCCCGCAGTTAGAGGCGTACCAGCAACTTCAACTTCGCCTCGCAGCACTTGTAACCACCCGTGACGTGAACCTGCAAAAAAGTGCGATGCATGCTTTCCTGCGTCAAGCTTTGCCAAGTAAAGTTTCGCGTCTTGCTGAATCGTCAGCACCTGATCCGCGGCGTCGCCGGACGCGACCAAACCAAATTGGTTCGTCGAGATCGCATCCTCAAAACGCCGCTGGTCGTAGCTAGGCGTCAGCCCCTTGGCTGAAGGAACCAACCAAATCTGGTACAGGTGAACTTCGGAAGTTGCTGACGGATTAAATTCACTGTGTTGAATTCCCGATCCGGCTGTCATCCTTTGAAACTCGCCCGCTCGCAAGACTTCGCCATTGCCCATCGAATCCGCATGCTCCAATTCGCCTTCAAGCACATAGGTAATGATCTCCATATCGCGATGCCCGTGCATACCAAAACCTTGCCCGGGTGCAACCCGATCTTCATTCATTACTCGCAGCGAACGGAATCCCATGTGCGCCGGGTCGTAGTATTCTGAAAACGAAAACGTGTGATAAGTATCTAGCCAACCGTGGTTGAAATGCCCACGCGCGTTGCTCTTGCGGATCTGTAGCATGATCGACCTCCACGCCGTACCTTGATTTTTGGATTTAACAAAGGCTCC
>JBGSJB010000702.1:0-2571 GCA_041742175.1 Pirellulaceae bacterium | reverse complement strand
CTGGTTAGCTCAACACGTTCGTCATCGCTCAACCGAACAATATACTTCTTTTGCATGGGATCCCTCCGTGGTTCCCATCAGCTTCGCTTAAAACGCTCAATTTACCAACCCTAATTCCAAGCTGTGACGCTGCACTAGTGTTGCCTTGTCAGATGGCAGTAAACAGCCGGAAGCAGTTGTCATTGAATTAGGACAGTGGCTTTGGCGGCAAAGCGTTCGAAGACTTCTTTCAAAGTTGCTTCGTCGGCGGCGTGGGCGTGTTCCCCTTTGCCTGCTGCAGCGACGGCACGCATATGATCTTGCGCCCCGTCCGGCCCGAAGGTAATCGCATACACAACAATTTTCTGAGCCGCTGCGGCGCGAGCTGCCGCTACTGCGTCTCCAGCCGTCGGGAATCCGTCGGTCAAAACAATCATTACTTTGTCGGCCAAGCGACGTGAACGACCGCTCGTTAGTTCGTCGATACCTCTCAAAATACCGGAAGCGATTTCCGTGTTGCCGTTCCAGACACTGTTCGTCAACGTGTTGATGGCACCGTCAGCTGCATTCAAGTTCGTTGAAAGTTGCAGATCCATCGTCGCTGACTCTCTACGGCCACACAGCCCTGGGGCTATGTTGTTGATGTCGCTTCCGAAGGTCGCAATGCTTACCTGCTCATCAGTCGTATTATTGCGAAGCACGTTTGTAAAGACTTTCACAGCTCGGTCGAGCGCCAACCATCGCGAGTTTGATGGCGGAGCACGGCAAAACCGCCGATCGCTTATCGACATGCCAGATTCGTTTGCGTCCACGGCGAACTTCATGCTTGTCGATCGATCCAGAACCAAGCAAATGTCCACATTCTGGAACGCTGCAGTTGCGGACACTTGGGGAGAGTAAGTCTGATTGCCGACTAGCCTACCAAAGAACAGTGACACCGCGCCATCTGGGTTCGCAGTGTTGCGCATCGCGTTGACGCGAACGGAATTGATTGGAGTGCCGTTGGTATCGAAGACGAATGCGCCGTTACTGCCAGCCACAGCGCGGCCAAAGTCGAAATCGCTCGAGCGCAATCTCAGTGGCTTTCCAGCAACAGTAAAGTCGTCTGCGATGTCTATCCCTGCTTGAATAGCTGTAGCTTCGTTTTCATAACGCGACAGATTGTCGGCAGCGATTCTTGCGACGTTATCAGATGCCAGTCGCATCTCGGTTTGGACCAGTTGCATGTATGCCATGTCGATGGAAAAACCGAGCATGACCAGCAGAACCGGTAGCAAGAAAACGAACAGAGTTAGAATCGCGGCGCGACGCTTGTTAGGTTGCTTGCGAGCGAAAGAATTCACGTTGATGCCCCTTGTCACAGCGAACTTCGATGAGTTGTCGATGCATTGAAAGACGGCAAAGTAGATGCGCCGCGAAGCTTCGCAGCTCAACGTCCAATCCATTGAACTTTATGAATTAAGGGCAGGGGCAATGACACCTAAATCCAATTCTTCCGAGATTTTCCCGTCTCAATCTGAAGTCTAGGTCACAAATCGCTTGCGTGCGGGATAAATTTTATAAATTGCAAACAACTGCGTTTTTACCAAGCCCACACAGCGCGGACGCCCCTCCCCAGCCACGCTATCGCGGGCGGGACGCCCGCGGTTCGGAAGAACTGCGTTTGGAGAGGGTGATGGCAGCGATCAGCGTGAGGTGTGCTGACGTTGTTGGCTAGGGGCGAGAATTTAGTGGAACGAAGGTAATCATCGAAGGATTGCCAACCGGCGCGTATTGATTGGTGAATTTAAGCTCGCCGGATTGAGGGATCACTTTAAAGATGGCGATATTGTCAGCTCGCTGGTTGCAGCAATATAGGAATTGACCAGTCGGATCGAAACTGAAGCTGCGCGGATAATTGCCGCGAGTCCACTCATCGGCGACGTGCGCTAACGTGCCATCATTAGCGACTGAAAAGATTCCGATGCTGTCATGCAATCGATTACCGACGTATACAAACTTCCCATCCGCTGACACTAGAATCTCTGAACAAAAATTGCTACCCACGAACTCAGGGGGCAAAGTTGAAATCGTTTGACGCGCGGTGAGTTTGCCGGATTGATTATCAAAGTCGAAAAGCACAATCGTTGAGCCTTCTTCTTGGATCGAATAGAACCAGCGTTGATTTGGGTGGAAGTAAAAGTGCCTCGGTCCATCGCCTGGCGGTAGCGCGACTGCGTGATGTTCGCCGGGGGTGAGCTTGCCCGATTGTTCGTCGAACTTCCAAACGAAGATGGTATCCAAACCCAAGTCGACATGAAGAACAAATCGCCCGGAGGGATCTGATTCGATCATATGCGCATGCGTACGATCGTGACCACTGAACGCGAAGCTTCCTGGCGGAGCGTTGGTGGCTTGCGTTGGACCGAGCGTGCCATCATCGTTCTTGATGTCAGAGGCTTTAAGCAAACCGCCGTCGGCTCGAAGTGGGAAAACAGCAACTGAACCGCCGAAGTAGTTCGCAACTAAAACAAATTTGCCGGACGGATGAACATTTACGTAAGTTGGGCCCGCACCGCCGGCGTTGACTGTGTTCAGCAACTTCAGTTGACC
>JBGSJB010000701.1:0-1872 GCA_041742175.1 Pirellulaceae bacterium | reverse complement strand
CAAGTCGCACCATCAGTCCATCAATCATTTTGATAATATCTTCAGCGTCGACGAATGACATTTCCAGGTCGAGCTGCGTGAACTCCGGTTGCCGATCCGCTCGCAAGTCTTCATCGCGGAAGCAGCGCGCGACTTGAATGTAGCGGTCGTAACCGGCGACCATCAGAATCTGCTTGTACAACTGCGGCGACTGCGGCAGCGCGAAGAAATGCCCCCAGTGCACGCGACTTGGAACCAGATAGTCGCGAGCGCCTTCAGGTGTGCTGCGACCGAGAATCGGAGTTTCAACGTCAATAAAGTCATGCTCGGCAAAGTAGTCTCGCATGCCTTTGATAATCTTGCTGCGCAGCACCAATGTCTTCTGCATCGCTTCGCGGCGGAGATCAATATAGCGGTACTTCAAACGCAAGTCTTCGCCAGGCAATTCGTCTTGATTTGGGAAGAACGGAGGCGTTGTACAGCGATTGAGCAAGCGAACTTCGTCGGCGCGGATTTCAATTTCACCGGTCGCCAATTTCGCGTTGACTTTACCTTCGAGTCGGTGACTGACGATGCCTGAGATGAGCACGACGTCTTCGCCACGCAGTTTCTTGGCAACTTCCAATGAGACTTCGCCGCTGTCTGCATTGGCAACGCACTGCGTCTTGCCATAGCGATCGCGAAGATCGATGAACATCGTCCCACCGTGGTCGCGCGACGTATCGACCCAACCGCAAAGGGTCACGCGTTGGCCAATGTGTTCGCTACGAAGTTCGCCGCAAGTATGTGTGCGAAGCACAGGAAGACTCCTCAGTTTTTTCAGGGCACCACCGAACCGCTTCGGTCCTTCAGTTTTTGAGCCAAATGCACCATTTTCAGCAGCAGTTTGGCCCGTAGATTCGCCAGATTTTACAAGACCCGCTAATTGCTGCTAGTGACCCATGCCAACTGAGCCTCATCGCCGCAACCGCTAGCCTCATCGCAAGCACAGCCACCTGTCCAAAACGTGCAAAATAAGCAATGTTGATACGACCGTTACAATTGAGAAGTGGTTCAGCGTTTGCTTCGTTCGTTGCTCGATCGCGCACTCTCGGTTTGAGCTACGTTTCCTAGCTTGTGTATTCCCGCTGCCGCCCTTTCAGTTGCAAAAGCAATTGTTGAATCGTTTGAAGTGAACTTGTCGAATGTTAGCTCCACAACCTTGGCTTGTAATCATCGCAATCCTGGGCGGGCATTTTGGATTTTGGCTGCTACTTTTTAACCGAATCAACGCCACTGGGCTTGATCGGCATTTAATCAAAATCCTTGAAAAAGTGCTGGTACTAGCGTCGTTGCTGATTCCTGTGGTGATCTGCTTCGCCGCCTGGACGCCCTTTGCCGAATGGTTTTCGGGCAATCACAGTTGGTTGCCAACGCATAACCCGTTGCTAATCGCATGGGCCTGGTTCTCGTTGCTAGCCGCCGCAGTGCTCGGACCATTGTGGTTAGTATCGCGGCGTCATCTGATCCCACCGCATCATTTGCTCAACCAATCAACGACGCATCACGATGTGGCGGCAGCGTATGAGGATGAGCTCGTGGTGGACTCGAAGTTCCGACGCTGCGCGAATCTTCCGTTCAACCAAATCACTGAACTTGACTTGACCTTCAAAGAACTTTGTTTGCCGCGCAGCGTCTCAGGCATCGATGGGCTGAAGATTGGGCATTTGTCGGACATCCATTTGACAGGCAAAGTCTGTCAAGATTTCTACCACTTTGCAATTGACCGTTTGCTCGAAGGGCAACCGGACTTAATCGTGATCGCTGGCGACATTATCGACTACGATCGGTGTCTGCCGTGGATCGAGCCGCTGATCGGTCGTCTGAAAGCACCACTCGGATGCAGCTTTGTGT